>CAZDXU010000069.1:0-4822 GCA_964509585.1 uncultured Actinomycetota bacterium
TCTTTTTCCGGGGCTATGGATTCCAGTACTATGCGAACATCTATCTGCGGCGGAAGGGGAAGCTGTACCAGTATCCCGTGTATATCAGGCCTCTTATTAAGTTCCTCGATCTCCATCAGGATATCTGTGGTGGATACGGTATCATCCATCTTTATAGTCTCTGAATGGATTCCTACCTCATCGCATGCCTTTGCCTTGCTGCTCACATATACCTTTGAAGCAGGGTTTTCTCCAACCAGTATTACTGCCAGTCCCGGTTTCATCCCGGTATCAGCCTCGAATTGCTTGATCTCTCCTGATACTTCCCTCTTTATATCCTTAGCAACCTGTGCTCCGTCTATCAGTGTCGCCATTTTTATCACCCATCTTTATATATATTGCATCATATAATATTGATAACGGTAATAGTAATGATTATTATAATCCCTATTACCTCCCAACTAAGTAATTATAGACATGATTGAACTGATGTCAAGGATTTGTAACAACTTTGTTTCATAAATTATTGCAGTCTTGAAAAATTGCAGGAATATTGAAGACTTTATTTTACTTTATGATCATTTGCAGCTGCATTCTTCGCACAGGCCGGTAAAAAGTATCTGGTAATTATCTACCTTCAGTTTACAGTTCTTCAGTATTGTTTCCTCGGCATTCTCCCTGAGCCTGACCTTTATGGCACTTCTAAGACATTGGTTATTGGTTATGATCTTCTTGCAGTTGTCGCAGATCATATAGGTGAAGGTCTCCCTGGCGCATTCCCGGGAAAGCATATAATATGAACGTCCGCTTCCCAGTATTATCCTGCAAGCGATCTTTAGCCTGGTCAAAAGCTCCAGTGTCCGGTATACAGTAGCCACTCCTATGGTAGGATCGACATCCTTTACCTGCATATATATATCATCAGCAGCAAGCAGTTTGGATGACTTCGAGAGGATTTTTATTATCACATCCCTGGGTTTGGTGACTTTGAACCCTGAACTGGCTATCTTATCCTGGTAGAACTTCTTTAGTTCTTTTCCATTAAGGTCATTATCTACCTTCGCCATAATATACCCCTTAAATATATAGTAACCAGTGTAACTGAAAAGAATAATTGCAAGTAATAATTGTTACTATTATCAATAGGATACCTTATTTTTTTTATAAGGTCAAATTTTTTTAAAATTATCGGATGGCCCTTACAGTTATTCTACCATTTACCGGTCCTCAGGTATTCATCCATGGATGCCGCAGCCTTCCTGCCGGCTCCCATAGCCAGGATGACAGTTGCGGCTCCGGTCACTATGTCCCCTCCGGCAAAGACACCTTCTACCGATGTCCTTCCCGTTTCCGGGTCGGCTGCAATATTGCCCCGCGAATTCAGTTTCAGCTCCGAAATAGTCGAGATAAGCAGCGGATTTGGGCCCTGGCCTATGGCTATTATTACCACATCCACATCTATGTCATATTCGGATCCCTTGATGGGTATGGGGCGCCTCCTTCCGGATTCATCCGGTTCCCCCAGCTTCATCTGTATGACCTTCATCTTATCCGCCCAGCCGTCTTTGCCGATTATCTCTACCGGGTTATTTAGCACCTTAAGGATTATCCCCTCTTCTTTCGCATGCTCTATCTCTTCATCACGGGCAGGCATCTCTGCCTCGCTGCGCCTGTATACCAGGTAGACATTTTTCGCTCCCAGCCTCAAGGCAGTCCTGGCCGAGTCCATGGCTACATTGCCTCCGCCCACCACGGCTACATTTTCCCCCTTCATTATGGGCGTATCGCACTCGGGGAACTTATATGCCTTCATAAGGTTTGACCTGGTAAGGTATTCATTGGCTGAATAAACCCCATTAAAGTTTTCCCCTGGTATTCCCATAAAATATGGAAGGCCGGCGCCGGTTGAGATAAAGACAGCCTTATAGCCGTCTTTAAAAAGCTCATCTATGGTAAGTATCTTGCCCATTACCATATTTACCTTAAGGTCCACATCCATGGATCTCAGATAATCGATTTCCTTCTGTACTATTTCTTTGGGAAGCCTGAATTCGGGTATGCCGTAAACCAGCACTCCCCCTGCTTTGTGCAGGGCTTCAAAAACGGTTACCCTGTAGCCTTTCTTTGCCAGTTCGGCGGCACAGGTAAGACCCGCGGGACCCGAGCCGATAACAGCCACTTTTTCCCTGGTACATTTATAATTGCCGTCAAGATAAACGCATTCCTTATCCTGTTCGGAAAGTCTTTTTAATTCCCTGTCAGCCACATATCTTTCCAGCCTGCCTATGGCTACCGGATCATCCTTTATGCCCAGTATGCATTCCTTCTCGCACTGGTCTTCCTGGGGGCATACCCTTCCGCATATTGCCGGCAGGGTGTTTTTCTCCCTTATCTTTCCCAGCGATTCCTCGAATTTCTTTTCCGATATAAGCCTTATGAACTCCTTTATATCTATCTCTACCGGACAGCCCCTTATGCATTTGGGATTCCTGCACTGAAGGCACCTGGATGCTTCCAGCAGCGCATCCTCCTCGGAATATCCTTCAGCTACTTCTTTGAAATTCCTTGCCCTCGCTTTTGGGTCCTGCTGGGGCATGGGCGTCCTGGGTATCTTATTTTTTTTTGCTTTTTTATTAGTCTTTTCTTTTGGTGACATTAAAAACCTTTCCTGGTCACTGAAGCCTTTTAAAAAAACTCCGGTTCAATTATTTCTTACACTTGCACTCTTCCTGGTACTGGTCATAGCATACTCCTTCATGATCGCAGTAGATCTGCTGCCTGGACATGAGGAGGTCGAAATCCACTTCATGCCCGTCGAACTCGGGGCCGTCCACACAGACAAATTTCGTCTCTCCCCCCACTTCGACCCTGCAGGCGCCGCACATGCCGGTACCGTCGACCATTATAGAGTTTAAGGATACTATGGTCTTGAGGCCATACTTTTTAGTGACTTTTGCTGTCGAGGCCATCATTATTGCCGGCCCTATAGCCCAGCACCTTTCAAACCCGGTCTTATTATTCTTTTCATCTACGATGTCCTGCTTCAGGATATCATCCAGGAGGCCTGACACAAAACCCTTATATCCCCTGCTGCCGTCATCAGTGCATATATGGAGTTCGCTGGATGCTTCCCTCATCTCCTGCTCAAGTATCAGTAGTTTTTCTGTCTTGGCCCCTATTATGGATACCACATGGCACCCGGCTGCCTTTAGCTCAACGGCTATGGGCAGGACCGGAGCTATGCCCACGCCTCCCCCCACGCATACCACTTTTCCATAATCCTCTATTTCGGTAGGATTGCCCAGGGGACCCACCAGGTCGATTATAGCATCACCCTGGTCCAGTTCTGCCAGGAGGGCCGTGGATTTCCCCACCCGCATGGCCACCAGGGTTATGGTCCCCTTTTCCCGGTCATATGCAGCTATGGTAAGGGGTACCCTTTCCCCGTCTTCGCGCACCCTTATGACTACAAACTGTCCCGCCATGGCCTTTCTGGCAATAAGGGGCGCTTCTACATCAAAACGGGCAATATCGGTAGCAAGCTCTTTTTTCTGTACTATTTTAAACAATTAAGACCGCCGTTCCTGTTTTTTACAAATTAAATACCAGTATAATACCAGCAAAACTATTTATCTTCTACCATATATTCCTGCAATCTGGCAGCTATTTTTTCAATACTTCCGGTAAACTCTTTGTCGGAATCACAGGGGGAGAAGTCTTTAAGGTCAGACTCTCTTATGCTGTCGCTGTAAGGCATTATTCCCAGCACTTCAAAATCGTCCAGTTTCTCCCTGACCAGTTTTTCTTCTTCTTCCGACCTTATTTTGTTTACCACTACAAACAGCTTTTTTATCCCCAGGTCTTCAGACATCTTCTTTACCGCCCTGGCAGTATGTATGCTCCGGAGACCGGGTTCGATCACTATGATAAGCATGTCCATGTTCTCGGTAGTGCCCCGGCCCAGATGCTCTATGCCTGCTTCCATATCCAGGATTACGATCTCGTCCTGGTTCAGGACCAGGTGCCTGAAAAGACTTTTGAGCATGACATTTTCCGGGCAGTAGCACCCGCTGCCGCCGGCCTTTATGGTACCTGCTACCAGGAGCCTTACCCCGTCCACATCCACGCCAATTTTTTCCGGGATATCATTTACCATGGGATTAAGCTTAAAATAGGCGCCGTAGCCTCCCGGTTTGGCGCCGGTGCGCTCTTCTACCAGTTCCTTCATCTCCGTAAGCGGCAGTATGCTTTCCGCTTTTTCATAATCAAGCCCCAGGGCCGTACCCAGGTTGGCATCCGGATCTGCATCTACAGCTATTACTTTATTGCCCTTTTTTGAAAAATACTTAGCCAGGCATGCTGATAATGTGGTCTTTCCCACTCCTCCCTTACCTGATATAGCTATTTTCATAATAAACCTCCCATCATATTTATATTTTACTACCAGCTGCCGCTGGCGCCGCCCCCTCCTGAGGAGCCCCCGCCGAACCCGCCAAAACTGCCCCCGGATGAACCTCCGCTCCATCCGCCTCCGCTGCTGGATCCTGAAGATCTGGTCTTCCTGGGTATGGTAACAGTCTTTTTGTCATGGAAACTGCAGTACCTGCAGGACCTTTTTACCAGCTTCCTGCCTGAGGAAGTATATGAAGCTGCTTTTAGTACTTCTGTCTTTATGGTAAGGGCCCAGAAACGCCTGCACTGGGGACATCTTCTCTTAAACAGGTTCACCAGAAAAATGATAAGGGCAAAAAATAAAAATACAGGAAAACAGCACCAGCAGCCGAACGGTACCGCGGATAAAGAACTGCCTGATCCCGTGGATTTCCTCTCGCTCCCGTCTTCC
>CAZDXU010000070.1:0-10831 GCA_964509585.1 uncultured Actinomycetota bacterium
CAATTTCTGCGGAAGAGGCTTCCTCCTTATAGTCTCCACCACCAAAAGCAGTATATTGCCCCCGTCCAGGGGAAGTATGGGCAGAAGGTTGCCAAAGCCTATCAATATGGAGACAAGGGCCATAAACAGGATAAAATTCTGTAAGCCCAGCGAGATAGACTGCTGGAATATGCTTACAACTCCTATGGGTGATACAGGACGAGCTTCTGCAAAAGGTATCTGCCCTGAAAACAGCTGCCCGAAAAGCTTTACATAGGTCACCAGGATCTCTCCGGTCATGCTGAAGCTTTCAGTGACTATTTCAAAAAAACCCGGCCGCCTCTCTATATAACGGGGAGATATGCCCAGGTATCCCCTGCCGTCAACTGTATCCAGTACCGGCCCTATCTCTATCTGGCGGCCGTCCCTGATTATGGTATAGACCACCTCTTCCCCCGGCCGCGCCTGTGTCTGTGCCGCAAATTCATCCCATGTCTCTATAGTCTCTCCATTTATTGCCGTTACCCTGTCGCCTTCTATTAGTCCTGATTGTTCAGCCGGCGTATCAGGCTGCACATAATCTATTATATTGCTGGGTTCGTAGACCCCCATGCTCAAAAATACCGCTATAAGTATCACTGCAAATATCATATTGAACCCGGCCCCGGCAAATATGGCAAGGAATTTCTTATAGAATGGTTTTCCCTGATAGGACTTTTCCTTCATATCCTCAGGTACGGCCTCATTCCTGTCCATTCCCATGACTTTTACATATCCGCCCACGGGAATGGCTCTGAGGCCGTATTCTGTGCCTGATTTTGACCTGTGCTTAAAGACCACGGGGCCGAAACCTATGAAAAACTCGTGGACATACATGCCTGACGCCCGGGCCGACAGGAAATGGCCGAATTCATGTACTATTATTATGAGTGAAAAACCTATAATGGCTAATATGTACTGCAGGACCAGCATAGGGCCTTTTAAACCTTTCCAAATCTTCTATTGCGCTTCTGGTATTGCCTTAGCGCCTTTACAAAATACTTCCTCTTAAAATCGGGCCACAGGACTTTTGAGAAGTAAAGCTCGGTATATGATATCTGCCATAGAAGGAAATTGCTTATCCTGTATTCCCCGCTTGTCCTTATGAGCAGGTCCGGATCAGGTATGCCTTCAGTATACAGGTAATCAGAGAACATGTCCGCATCCAGTTCCGATTCTTCGATCCTTCCTTCCTTCATATGCCGGCATATATTCCTTACTGCATCTATGATCTCCTGCCTGGAACCGTAATTAAGGGCAATATTAAAATTAAGCACCGTATTTGCAGAAGTCTTTTTCTCGGCATCTTCATATGCCTTAAGCACTTCAGGCGGGATATCGGACCTGTCCCCGATAAGCCTAAGCCTTACGCCATGGCCGTCAAGCAGCTTTAATTCATTCTTAAGGGTGACCAGAAACAGGTTCAGGAGGAATTTTACCTCTTTTTCCGGCCGTTTCCAGTTTTCCCGGGACAATGAATATACGGTAAGATACTTGATCCTGAGATCGATACATGCAGCTATTACCTCCCTGAGAGATTCTACTCCCGCCTTATGTCCTGCATTCCTGGGCAGCCTGCGCTTTAAAGCCCATCTGCCATTGCCGTCCATTATTATAGCCACATGCAGCGGAAGATTTTCTCCTGAGATATCATCGGCGGCTGCTTTCTTGCCCGAAGCGGATATTGAAGAAAAAAAGTTCAAGACAGGTGTACCTACACTTCCATGATTTCCTTTTCCTTCTGTTCCAGGGCGCTGTTGATCTTATCAATAAAATCATCGGTCACATCCTGGACTTCCTTCTGTGAATGGATAAGGTCATCTTCGGTTATGCCGCTTTCGGATTCCAACTTCTTAAACTCGTCATTTGCATCCCTTCTTATATTCCTTATGGCAATCCTTCCGTCTTCTGCCACTTTTTTTACCAGCTTTACCAGCTCCCGTCTTCTTTCTTCATTCAGGGGCGGTATTGCCAGCCTAATGACTTTGCCGTCATTGGTAGGATTGATGCCGAGATCGGATTTTATTATCTGGGTCTCGATCTCCTTTAAGAATTTGGGATCGAAGGGAGATATAACTATCGTCCTTGCCTCTGGAATACTTATATTTGCTGAATGCTTTACCGGTGTCCTGGTGCCGTAATAATCAATAAATACATTGTCCAGGAGAGCTGCTGAAGCCCTTCCTGTCCTTATGGTGTTAAATTCATGCTGCGTGTTCTCCAGGGATTGGGTCATTTTCTTTTTTGCTTCATTTAAGATTTTGTCTCTCATGATCGCCCCTTTGATACTAAAGTTCCAATTTCTTTACCCATTATAACACCTTTTATATTTCCGGGTACTTTTATGTCAAATACAATGATGGGAAGGTTGTTCTCCCGGCATAGTGATATTGCCGTGGAATCCATCACTCCCAGGTCCCGGTTAAGGGCAGTGGTAAAATCCAGTTTCTTGAATTTTACGGCATGGCTGAATTTTTCCGGGTCTTTGTCATATACTCCGTCTACCCTGGTGGCCTTGAATATTATCTGGGCATCTATTTCCAGCGCCCTTAATGCAGCTGCCGTATCTGTAGTAAAATACGGATTTCCGGTCCCCCCGGCAAAGATAACTACCCTTTTCTTCTCCAGATGCCTTACAGCCTTCCTTCTTATAAAAGGTTCTGCTACTTCCTGCATGGAGATCGATGTCTGTACCCTGGTCATGACCCCCTGCTTTTCCAGCGCGTTCTGCAGTCCCAGGGCATTCATTATGGTTGCCAGCATACCTATATAATCGGCAGTGGTGCGGTCCACTCCATTGGCGCTGGCAGATGCGCCTCTCCAGAAATTGCCCCCGCCTATGACTATGGCTATTTCCACGCCAAGGTCAGCCACTTCCTTTATCTGGCCGGCAATACCCGATACTACGGAAGGATCTATATTATGGCTTTTGCTTAGAAGAGCTTCCCCGCTGATCTTCAGCAATACCCTTTTATATTTCAGTCCAGCCATAGCTGTATAATCTGTCCGGTAATGTTTTCCTAAAAATTACTCTTCTCCAAGCACATAGCGGCAGAACCTCTTTATTACTATATTCTCCCCTATAGTGGCGATCTTTTCCTTAAGCAGGTCCCCGACCTTTTTGTCGGCATCCTTGACAAAAGGCTGTTCCAGAAGGACTATCTCCTCATAAAATTTCTTTATCCTTCCCTCAGCTATCTTGTCTACTATATTTTCCGGCTTACCGTCATTAATTGCCTGTTTCCTGAATATCTCTTTTTCTTTTTCAACTATTTCGCCAGGCACTTCTTCAATGGATATATACTGCGGATTGGCAGCAGCAATATGAAGTGCTACATCATGGACAAAACCCTTAAACATCTCATTCCGGGCAACAAAATCCGTCTCACAATTTACTTCCAGCATTACTCCTATTTTTGAACCAAGGTGTATATAGCTGTCAATAATTCCTTCTTTGGCAGCCCTTGAAGCTCTTTTGGATGCCTGGGCCAGTCCTTTTTCCCTGAGTACTTTCTCTGCCATGGCCATATCTCCATTGGTCTCCACAAGGGCTTTCTTGCAGTCCATCATGCCTGCATTACTTTTTTCTCTTAACTGTTTTACTAATCCTGGTTTTATTTCCATTTAATAATATCCTTCCTTATACCCAGACCTCATCTTCTGGTTTTTCCTCTAATACATCTTCCGGTTTTTCATTTCCCATTTTTTTGGCATCTTCCGCCTCGGGACTCTTTTCCCTTTTTATTGTTTCCTGCGCTCCCGCCTTAACCGCATCTGCTATTACCCTGGTTATCAGTGCGCATGAACGGATGGCATCATCATTTCCGGGTATGACAAAATCAACCACATCGGGATCGCAGTTAGTATCCGTAATAGCCACTATGGGTATCCCCAGCTTCCTGGCCTCATTTACTGCTATTGTCTCTTTTCCGGGGTCGATAATAAATACTGCATCAGGTATCTTCTTCATATTCCGTATTCCTCCCAGGTTATAAAGAAGTTTATCGTGTTCCTTTTTTATTCCCAGCACTTCCTTTTTGGGAAGCCTGTCAAAAACACCCGACTCTTCCATCGCTTCTATCTCCTCCAGGCGTTTTGTCCTCAGGCTGATAGTGGAAAAATTTGTCAGGGTGCCCCCCAGCCACCTGTTCTTGATATAGGGCATGCCGCAATCCAGGGCAGCATTCTCGATTATATCCTGGGTCTGCTTTTTTGTGCCTACAAAAAGTATGGCGCCTCCGTCTGCTGCCAGTTCTTTTACGTAGTCATGGGCTTCCAGTATAAGCCTCAGGGTCTCCGTAAGATCGATTATATATATACCGTTTTTGGCGGTATATATGTACTTCTTCATCTTAGGATTCCATTTTTGGGTCTGATGCCCAAAATGCACTCCTACTTCAAGGAGCTGTTTCATAGTGACAACGCTCAAAACCTACCTCCTGATTATGGTTTACCTCCACCGCCTTAACCACAAAATTACCCACCATAATACCACAGACGGTGTGTGTTTTATTAAATTACAAGTCTATCATGATATATGTTGTCGGACAAATAATCAACATCTTTTACAAAAAATCTTACCCCGCCCTGGGGTGGAATCTTTTATAGTCTTTTTTCAGCCTGGATATATCCATATGGGAATAAATTGAAGTGGTTGATATATTTTCGTGTCCCAGAAGTTCCTGTATTTCCCTGATGCCGGCACCCCTCTGCAAAAGGTGTGTGGCAAAACTATGCCTGAGGCTGTGAGGAGTGATATTCTTGCTTATTCCGGCCAGCCTGACATTTTTGTTTACTATATTCCTTATGCTCCTGGCTGTAAGTCCCCTGCCGGCCCTGTTTAGGAATAAATGCCTGTCCCCGCTGTAGGTGTCCTTGCCTTTGCTGAAACTCAGGCTCTGCCTGGCTCCGCCAAGATATGTGTCCAGCCAGTAAAGGGCTTCGCTATTGATATATACTACCCTTTCCTTCCTGCCCTTTCCCCTTACCTTTATCTCATTTTTTTTCATATTGATGTCATCAAGCAGCATGCCCTCCACTTCGCTCACCCGGGCGCCGGTAGAATATATAAGTTCTATTAACAGCCTGTCCCTTACATCTGCCGGCCTTACTGTTTCCATATGGTCCAATACCTGCCTCGTCTCCGACATGGAAAGTATATTGTAATACCTTTTCCTTTTCCGGGGAGCACTTATAAACTGGGACAGGCGAATATCTATTATCCGGTTTTCTTCCAGGAACCTGAAATAGTTTATAAGGGAAGAATACTTCCTTATAATAGTGCGGTTGGCATATTTTCTTTCATCCAGCGATTTTACAAATCCCCGGAATACCGCCAGGTCCATGTCATCCACATCCTTAATACCCATAGACTCCAGGTATAAATTAAGCTGTTTGATATCCTTTTTATAGGATCCTATGGAATTGGTGGTAAGGTTTTTCTCATATCTTAAATATTTTATATACAGTCCCAGGCTTCTGTCAGGATCCATGTCTATGTATAATCACTTTCGATGTCTTTCATCTTTTTCTTAAGGCTTTCCCTGATACCGGCTATTTCTCCGGGGCCCTTTATTTTCTTATCCATCTCCAGCCTCTCTCCGTCAAAGCCGACTTCCCTGGCCCTGTCAAAAAAGCTCTTTAGCCCCTCTATCATATCGATGATCATATACCTGGCCTTATCAGACATATAATCTATCTTAAGGTTCTCTTTTGATATATCTTCCAGGATATGGTCCAGCTTATATCCCGACCTGTCAAGTATTGCCTCAGCCTTTCTGGGATCAATGCTTTTTCCTGCTTCCAGCGTCTTGAGCAGCCCGCCCAGTTCTTTCTTTATTATATTGTCATACTGGAAAAGCGCCATTCCCAGCGAATTCTTGGGTCTTTGTATCTTCTTCCTTCTAAATAACGGCATTAATCCCTCCTGCCAGCCTTCTTTCAATAAATATATTTCATTTTAATAAAAAACAACTGCAAATACAAAGACTATTCACTCCTCCTGTAGTGATTTGAAGGTCCTTCCCTCACCAGTTCTTCCATTTCCAGCATAGTGACTGCTTTGAGGACCTCATTTACCGCCAGTCCGCTTTTCAGGCTGATCCGGTCCAGGCTTTCCGGCCTGTGCCCGATATTCTCATATACCATACCGGCTTTCCCCCCTATTCTGGTTTCCCTTCTGCCTGCAGTCTCCCCGGTTTTGGCTCCGCACCTGAAAGCGGTGAAGAGACCCTGGAATTCCTCGATTATATCATCGGCACTTTCCACCAGCTTGGCTCCGCTCTTGATAAGCTTATGACATCCCCTGCTGGACCGGCTGAATATGCTTCCGGGCACCGCAAATACTTCCCTGTCCTGCTCCAGTGCCGTCTCCCCTGTTATCATGGCCCCGCTCCGGCTGCCGGCTTCTACTATCACCACCCCAGTGCTTATCCCGCTTATTATCCTGTTCCTTACGGGAAAATTCTGCCTCAGGGGAGGCGTGCCCGGCGGGAACTCGGTGATAACTGCTCCTGAACCTATTATCTGCCGGCAGAGATCCCTGTTCTCAGGAGGATATATCACGTCGGGACCGCTTCCCAGGACTGCTATGCTGCTTCCCCTGCCGCTTACAGAATTAATGTGAGCAATACTGTCGATTCCCAGGGCAAGCCCGCTTACCACGGTGATGCCCATATCTGAAAGGCTCTTGCTGATATATGATGCCGCATCCTTTCCATACCTGGTACATCTCCGGCTGCCTACTACCGCTATATTAAAGCCGTCTATTGCAAGAGCGCCCCTGCAGAATAAGACAGGCGGGGGAACATATATGTTTTCCAGTCCCGGCGGATAACCCCTGCCTCCTATGTGTATAATGCGGAAGGCCTTATTCTCGATACCGGTGATTATTCTTTCATAATCATCCGCTTTCCCGTGCATGTCCGCGGTCCTGCCATCCAGCCGGGGCTGTTCCGGAAAAGGCCTTTCCAAAAAATATTTGTTGGTCATGGATATGCTGGTATCTTTTTTCCTGAATGCCCTTATATAGACGGAAGGGCTTATACCCAGGCAAAAAAGGATATAAATAAGATCCCTCAAATCTTTATCCAAAATTCTCTGCCTTCCTGTAGCTTGCCGCTTCCAGTATATGCTCCTGTCTTATTTCCGGATATCCCTCCAGATCGGCTATGGTCCTGGCCACTTTTATTATCCCTGAAATACCCCTGGCAGAAAGTTCGAACCTTTTACTGACCCTGGATATTATCTTTCCCGGCGCCGCCCCGCACCTTAGCCACTGGTTCAATATATTCTGCCCTGACTCGGAATTATATTTTACCGCCTCTTGGCCCCTGTATCTTTCTTCCTGGACAGCATGCGCTTTTTTTACCCTGCTCTTTATGACTGATGAAGTCTCGCCGTCTGCAGTATTAAAGTAATCATCTTCCGGAAGCCTGTTGACCTGGACCTTCATGTCTATCCGGTCCAGTATGGGGCCTGACAGGTTGTTCCAGTATCTTGCCAGCTCCCTTTCTGAACATCTGCAATCCTTTCTTCCGTCTCCCCAGTAACCGCATTTACAGGGATTGGTAGCGGCTATAAGCATAAAACTGCAGGGGAAGCAGTATGAATTCCTGTTCCTGGTTATGATGACCTCGCGGTTTTCCAGGGGCTGCCTCAGGTCCTCTACCAGCCATGAAGGAAACTGGGATAATTCATCCAGGAATAATACGCCCCTGTGCGCCAGTGAAATAGCTCCCGGCCTGGGCACCAGGCCGCCACCGATGAATCCGGCCCGGCTTACGGTATGATGGGGACTTATAAACGGCCTCTGGCCGGCAAGTCCTTCCATCCTTTCATCACACAGGCTGTGTATCCTGGTGACTTCCATCCTCTGCTTTATATCCATGGGCGGAAGTATGGATATCACCCTTTTTGCCAGCATGGTCTTGCCGCTGCCGGGAGGCCCGGTAATGAGCAAATTATGCATCCCTGCGGCTGCTATCTCCAGCGCCCTTTTGGCCTTTAGCTGCCCCTTTACTTCTGAAAAATCCAGACTGGCGCCCGCAGCAGTATCCGTCTCATCTTCCCCGTATCCGGATATCGGTCTTACCCTGCTTTTTCCATTGAGGATATCTACTGTCGACCTTAGATCCCTGCAGGGTATGATATCCACCTTTTTAAACATGGAAGCCTGTGCAGCTGTCTCATAGGGCGCAAAAAAATATTTCTTATCAAGTTCTTCTGCCTTTTCCGCCATGGAAATGAGGCCCCTTACCGGGTTTATCCTCCCGTCCAGTGACAGCTCCCCTATAAAACAGCTGCGCCTGAACCTCATGCTTTCGATCTGTCCACTGGCTGCCATTATGGAAAGGGCTATGGGCAGGTCGTAAAGGGATCCTTCTTTTCTTATATCAGCCGGCGAAAGGTTTATGATAACCTTCTTTACCGGAAACTCAAAACCGCTGTTTATGACTGCAGAACGTACCCTTTGCCTGGATTCACTTACCGCCTGCCCGGGAAGGCCCACGATATGAAGCCCGGGAAGACCTCTGGAGATATGTACCTCTATAGTCACTTTTATGGCCTCTATGCCGATCAGAGCAAAGCTGTCCAGTTTAAAAAACATGCATAAATTATATATGTATTTATATATTTATGCAATTACATTATTGTTTTTATGCCTGAGAGCTAAGTTATGTGACCACTATCTGGGTCTAATAGGCTGAGGTGGGCAGGGAAAAGATCCCTGCCATTAAGTCTGCCAGCAGGGGAAACAGGAAAAATGCGGCAAATATGGATATAACTGTCAATACCCCCATGATGAGCCCGGCAATGCTTTTTGAGATTATCCTTTCCTCCCCGGGAATATCCTTTTCTATGGAAAGATCGGCTGCGGCCAGCGTTATGGCAGCCAGTGCCAGAACCATGGCAGGAATACATGTCTTTACAAAAAGCAGGACCAGGGCGGCAGGCCGCCCGATATCAGGATATGCAGTAATAGTCAGTATCAGGCTGGAAAATATACCGGCAGCAGCAAATACCAGGGATAGGATGCCGGCAAGCCACGACACCAGCGAAAGATTGCTGACCCTGGACCGGGCTATCCTCCGGGACACCCTTTTCAAAAATCCCAGTATCGCCGGCCCAAAATGTTCCCTCCGGAATTCGGGTCCCATTACCTTTTCTATCAGGGCCTGCCTCATCTTTGCGTCTATTATATGCTCCAGGCCATAACCCAGTTCAAAACGGAACTTGCCCTCCCTGTTTGATATAATAAGCAGGATCCCATTATTAACTTTTTTCTTTCCCACGCCGAATCTGTTAAACAGCTTATTTGCTGCCTCATCAATTGACATGCCTTCCAGGCTGTCCAGGGTGACAACCGCCACCTCCGCGGTGGTCCTGGCTTCAATATCCGCTATCACATCATGGATCTTCTTTTCATACCCAGGTTCTATTATGCCGGCAAAATCACTTATATTCTGCCGGATGTCTATAAGATCGATATTTGACTTGCCCATATCAGACTCCATTATTTCTTAAAAAATACAGCTGGCATCATTATATATCAATTATTTTCAGCATTATATGGCGGATTAATTATTTTTTAACAAATCCTTAACTTTTTATTCATATAATATCCTGTCATATTGCTATAATCCTTTACGAACACCTGGACTTAAGCTCCAATTAGCGTTATCTCCGCATAATGCTTCCCCTTTAACCGGGGGAAGCATTCCCTCCATTAAGGCTAAAACGCATCTATTATGTGCTCCAGACGGCTGAATTTCCTGTAAATGCCCGCAAGTCCTTCCATGCCTGTTACATGCTGAAGGCACCTTTCCAGCTTATTCCTGTCTATCACTATGGAGATTATGTCAAATCTTACAGACCTTTGACCCAAAAATATCTTTTCCATAAGAAAGAGCCTGGCAGCCTTTCTTATCCTGTTTACTTTATAATGGTCAATACTTTCTTCGGGATTGCCGTAATAATGTCCTGTCCTGGTCTTTACCTCGGCAAATATTATCCATTTACTGTCCTGGGCTATTATATCGATCTCTCCCCATCCGCTCCTGCTATTCCTGCAGACTATGCTGAATCCCTTTTCCATGAGGTATCTTGCTGCTGCTTCCTCTCCCAGGGCTCCCGTATGTCTTTTATTATCCGTATCCATCAATAATTACTGGATCACTCCCTTAAAGGAAGTGCGGTGTATTATGGTCGGTCCATATTTTTTAAGTGATACAAGATGTTTTTTAGTGCCGTAGCCCATATTTCTTTCAAATCCGTAACCGGGATAGGTGCGGGAAAATCTTTTCATCAGCCTGTCCCTGGTGACTTTTGCCAGTATGGAAGCGGCAGCAATGGATATGCTGCAGCTGTCCCCGCCGGTCAGGGGGATAAAGCCGGTGCTGCTAAGGGTCGAAAGCCTGCTGCTGTTAATATTTAAAAAATCCGATATGGCTATATCCGGTCTTACCTTGAGCCTGGCTATGGCCAGGTCAAAAATCTTTATATTCAATTCGCTGATATTATTTTCGTCTATCTCGACAGGGCTTATCATGGCAATAGACCAGCATTTACAGCAAGAGACTATCTTCCTGAAAAGCCTTTCCCTGGAATGCGGCGTAAGCCTCTTGGAATCATCTATACCTTCGATCATTATATTATGCCGGTCCAGTATGACAGCAGCCGCTATCATGGGACCTGCCAGTGAGCCGCGGCCTACCTCGTCCACTCCGGCAATATTATCATAACCCATGCTGTAAAGTTCTTCTTCACAGCACCTGAGCGCCATTATCCTTTTGATCTCGGAAAATCTCATGCT
>CAZDXU010000071.1:0-2371 GCA_964509585.1 uncultured Actinomycetota bacterium
AACAATGGATCCAGGTGCACTTTTGATACATCATTATCCCCATGAATAAATAATATATAAGGATTGGTAATGCCTGACTTTTCGATTATCACATCCAGAACCCTGTATGCACTTTTTCCGTCTGGCATATACATGGTCTTTTTATGCCATAGATTTCTCTGTTTTTCAAATCTTTTAGGATTTTCGATTGATTCTTTTATGGCTGCATCCAGATCTTCCGGATCTGTTTTGATGCCGAAGTCAGGCATATTTTCCCTGACCCATTTATTAGATATTAATATTATAGGGCGGTTATACAAGAGAAAGTCATAGCTTATATTAGACATGTCACTGATCAATATATCTGTAGCTGCAAGGTATTTGGGGTGAGGGCTTCCTATTATCTTAAAAGGCATTATAATACACCATCTACCTTTCAGATAATTGTCTTTCCACTTCAAAACTTATTTCAGTAGCCTGCACCAGTTGCCATAACGGTATAGGGTCCTGATTATTCTTCAGACAATTGCCAAAAGACTTAATTTCTTCAAAATGCCCCTTCTCCTGGTTCCCGGATATAATATCTTTTTCATTTATGCCATGAAATCTCAACTCTTTAAAATCATTTATCTGGATTATCTTTCTGTCAAAATAAATATCTATCTGTTCTTTAGGGACCCCTTCATTTCCCATTGCAGTATATACAAGATTGCACACCGAACTATCTTCAAATTTTATCAATACTGCAAAGTTCTCATTCGCCCTGAACAGATCTGATCCATGATCGGCTCCCATAGCCTGGATATCTACTGCTTTATAGCCGGTAAAGTAATCAAAAAGATCATAGAAATGACAGGCTTCACCTATATTCCTGCCTCCCCCTTCTGAGGAGTGGACCCAGCTTTCGGGAGGTATGAACCCGGCATTGACTCTGTAATTTATTATGACCGGTCCTGTCCTTTGATCTATCATCTCTTTAGCCTTTACGGAAAAAGGAGAAAAACGCCTGTTAAAACCTATCATGTAGCAGGTATTTTTTGTATTAAGGATCTTGACCAGGTCTCTTAACTCTTTTTCTTCAAGCGCCATTGGTTTTTCTACAAAAACAGCTTTGCCTGCTGTGGCAGCTTCCCCGGCTATGGCGGCATGAAGGTCATGCCTGGTAGCGATCAATACAGCGTCGATCTTATCGTCGGAGAGTATTCTTTTATAATCGGTCGTTGAATAAACAGCATTATACTGTTCCGCGATGCTGGCAGCATTGCTGCCCCTCTTGCTGCATATGGCTGTTATGTCAAATAATCTTTCCAGTTTTACCAGATTAGAAAGATGTACATCATTTACAAATCCACCCGCACCTATTATACCCAGGCTGATCTTTTTCTTTTTTGGTTTGTGTCTATCGTTTATGACACTTTTTTCCCTGGCCGGTTCTTTTTCATATTCAAGCAACACGATGAGTGGACTTCTGCCTGCTGAACTTATACTTTCAAAAGCTTTCTCTGCATCTTCCAATCTATAGGTCTTTTCAATTATGGGACCCAGCGATATTTTGCCTTCAGAGATAAGCCTGAGGTATTCCATCATATTCCTATTCTCTGTCCACCTTACATAGGGATAAGGATAATCGGAAGCCTTTTCTTCATAATCCGGATCATATCTTCCGGGACCGTATGATGTGGATATCATCACATCAAGTTCCTTTTTATAGAATTCTTCCCTGTCTATATTCAGGTTTACATTTCCCACAATTACGATATTGCCTTTTTTCCTGCACATCCTCATTGCGTCATTTATGACTGAATCATCGCTGGAAGAAGCCGTGATCAGTACAGAGTCCGCTCCTTTACCGCCGGTAATATTTAATATTTCCTGGATACAGTCCTGTTTTTTAGCATTTATTCCATGTTCTATTCCCATTTCCAGCGCTTTATTTATCCTGGAAGCTTCAATATCTATCCCGATCACCCTGCATCCTGCGACATTTAATATCTGGGAAGTTAGCTGGCCAATATTTCCCAGGCCCAGCACAACTACAAATTCGCCTACTTCGGGCCTGCATCTCCTTACCCCCTGCATAGCAATGCTTCCCAAAGCCACAGTAGATGCATCTTTAAGAGAGACGCTATCCGGGATTTTGACAGCCAGGTTTTCGGGGACAGCAACAAACTCCGCGTGATTGGCAATCCCATCCCCTGCCACTGCTGCTTTATGGCCGGGTTTAAAATTCCTGATATTTTTACCGGCTGCTATCACCACTCCCGATGCAGAGTACCCGATAGGATTTTTGCCTTCTATTTTCCCTTTGACTCTTTTCGCCGCATCCCTGATGCCGCCTGTCTTTATCCTCTCAATTACTTTACTTATATCCTGCGGTCTATCCATCACCTTG
>CAZDXU010000072.1:0-12060 GCA_964509585.1 uncultured Actinomycetota bacterium
TTTATTTATTGGGTTTCCCACAATATCTGATTGAACTATTATTTTTGTTATTGTCCTGAATTCATTGCAGAATGAAAGTTCTGCTATTTCAAAATATGAATCCCCGGGGCTCTTCCCCTCATATATTTTTGTTTTTGCTATTTTAAAAAGATTGCTTATCTCGCCTTTATAATTCATAGAATAATAGTCAATAGCCTGGTCAAGGCTAAGTCCTGTTTTTATAAGCGAGGACAATATATCTAATGATTCCGGTAATTCGTTCAATATTTTCCCGCTTATTTCTTTTATCCTGCTTTTTACTATTTCCACTGGCAGGAAAAACAGGATCAACGCCATAAAAAATGAGATTATAAAGAAGTTTTTTCCAGCAAAAAATCCTGGAATAATACAGATGACTAATGCAGTGATTGAAAGAATGGTCCTAAAAACGAAAATACCTGTTGTGTTTTTTATCCTTACTCCCATTATTTTTATGGGAGCTCTTTCCCGCAAGAATAATTCTATTTGAGTTTGCTTATCCGGTCTTCTTTTATTGGTAAAGCTCTCGGCATAATATTCTATTCTTTTTATCAGGGACTTTGACTTTACATCCTTTATGTTGAAAAAGCATAAAAATATAAATACTGCGACAATTATAGATAGTATTATCAGTAACCAGTTCAACTTAGCCCCTCTCCTTCATCCCGGAAATTTACCAGCCTGTTTATAAGGAAAATCCCTATAGCATTGCTGACCAGCACATAACTTATACATGCCAGACCAAGACCTGAAAATAATATCTTAGTTATTTCCCTGTTTATAAGGACAACTGCAATGATAACCAGTATTGGTACTAACATAATTATATAAGCCGTATATTTTGGTCCGGTGCTTATTATTCTTATATAATTTTCTATATTTCTCTTTTCCCTTAGATATTCGATCTGGTCATCTATAAAGATCATTAAGTCAGCTCCCTTTTTATCAGCAACAATTAATCCTGTTAGAATGATCTCTATTAAATAACTGCTGCTCCTCTTGATCATTCTTTTTAAAGCTTCTTCAAGCAATAGCCCCCTGCGGGTATCGTTTATTACTATTTCAAAATCTGTTTTCAGGGGGAATCCTGTATCTTCTATGGTTTTTTCAAGACATATCAATAGATTTGGATTACTGTATAGATTGCCTTTCAGGTCCAGCAGGAATTGTTCAAGCTGTGTCTCTTTTTTTATATTTTCTTTTTTTCTTCGAATATTTATCACTATAAAAATTAAAAACACGATAAATACGGCCAGCAGGACTGGGACTAGTGGATTATAAAGATTTATCATCCCGATTATTATGATTATCGATGATAGTATGGATACCAGGATAATAAACTCTACGGGCTCCATCCTGATATTATTCTTATTTAACCAGACTTCTATCCTGTTTAAAAATAATGCGGATCTATTTTTTTTATCTTTTTTGTGATCACTCTTAGTCAGCCTCAGGATCCTTGAAATATATCTTTGTCTTTTGTCCATGAGAAACAGGACAACTGAAACAAATATATATATAAGACCAAGTAATACCAATAATGATATGGTTATAGAATCTCTAATCTGTAATCTCCTTTGTTATCAAGTTCATCATGTACCAAAACAATCTCCCTTAATTTTCTGTAAGAGATATTAAAATCATTATCCTTCTTCAATTCTAGATAAATAACTGTATCGATTGCCCTTGATATCATCCTTTTCACCACCTGGTTACCGATGTTCTCCTTGTATTCCATAGCCAGCGTCTCCAGTCTTAAAAGAGCGTCCAGAGCAGAATCAGCATGTATTGTGCCAAAGCTTCCCATGTGTCCGGTATTTAATGCCTGCAGCATCTGGTATGCTCCCATGGCATCCCTTACCTCTCCTAATATGATCCTGTCAGCCTTCATCCTTAATGTCTCGAACAATAGCCTGCCGTGAGTGATCTCATTGTCGACCTCTCTTGATTTAGGGCGTGTGCTTAACTGCCTGACATAGGGATGTTCTTTTAATCTAATTTCAGGCACATCCTGTATTATGCTTATGAACTCACTTCGTGGGATCATCTTTGCCAGGGTATTTAGGAGGGTAGTCTTACCGGATCCCATAGCCCCTGCTATCAGTATATTTTTCTGTTCAATCACCATTCTTTTTAAAATATCAAATTGGTTTTTATCAAACATCTTTAGATTAAGCAGGTCCTCTAGATCAAAATCTATGCAGTTGAAAACACGTATTGATATGTATACTTTATCTGATGCAGGAGGAATAACTATGGAACACCTGCTCCCTTCATATAATTCCGTGTTCAGGAAAGGTACTCTCTGGTCAATAGTCTTGCCGGTATGGTTTTTTATCCTATCGATTATCAGATAGACATCTTCAATGGTTTTAAACACTTCTCCCAGGTACTGCTTTTTTCCCTCCCTTATGATTATTAACTCCTTATCCTGGACAAATATATCAGTTACTTTTTCGTCTTGAAGATACTTTTCCAGAACTCCAAGTCCGAATATCTCAGCCAGTCCCTGATTGAGAAGTTCATCATCTACCTTAAGGGATTGATAGGGATACATGTCCTGGATCCTTCTGGAAAGAATGAGGTATATCTTGTCTTTAAAATCATCCCTGCTAAAAAAAGGACTGTCAGTCAGGATATTGTACTTCTTTATATCTTCCTTAAGGCTTTTAACAAGTCTGTCCCTGGTTTTATTATCTATTGTATTTTTATGAAGCATCCTATCTTTTAACATCTGTTATCTCCGGGTCAATGCTTTTAACCGACTTTGAGACTTGCTTAAAAAAAACTGTTCTTAATATTTTGGATTCATTGAACAGGATATTGGTCTTGCTGAATTTTCTATCAAAATGTATAAATGAATCTATGGGAAAATCTATCATTTTTGCTATTTCCCAGGTTCTAAAAAACGAAAAGACATTTTTCATATTTATGATAAATTTAAATTTATTCCGGTTTACTTTGAATCTGGAACTTAGCAGCTGCAAGTAATTTGATACCCTGGCAATGCTCTCCATGGTGGGATCACTGATCATTAGCAGAATGTTTGAAGCTTTAATAAGATCAAGCAGTATACCATTCAATACTGTATGTGTATCTACAATTATATATTCATAATCCCCAAGAATAATATCCAGGAAATCATTTATTTCCTGGCTGCTGATGTTTTCTGCAATAATCGGGTCCGGTATACCTTTTAATATATCAAGATTTTTCCCAGTGCATTTGACGTATTTTTTATAATCCTTCCTGAACCGTATTGCCATCTCCAGGGACTTGTCTTCACCAATATCAAATAATGTCCCGAAATCTCCAGGAGAACAATCAAGTTCCATGAGAAGGGTTTTCTTATTCAGCTCCCTTGAAAGGCTTAAAGCCAGACAACATGCTACCGATGTCTTACCCACCCCGCCCTTATTTGATATTACAGATATTATCTTTTTGTTTCTGGGTTCTTCCGCAACAGGGTTTTTATCTTTTTCCCGGCCAGCATCTTTGACCACCTTATTATTTGTCAGTGTAACTTTCATTCCCCGCTATCTTTTTTTATAATTTCTCAAAAATAATCTTATATTTATTGTCAGCTGTTAGCCTTGCGATAATGGGTGCCTCCTCCAGCTCGCATTGAAAATACAGCTCTATAGAATCAATCTTATTATTTATTAAAATACTATTACCGGCCTCAATAATATCTTTCTGAAGGTTCACGATTTTTAAGTTCCTTATGATTATCTGGCCATCAATAGAAACAATATTTTTTGAAAGATTGAATGTATTAATGGCAATATAATCTGAAGACAAATAAGTATTTCCATTGTAATTATCACCAACTATCGCATCCTCAATGTCGGGAGTTTTTTTATGAAGATCTGATACAATGAAATCCTTGTCTCTTACCGTAGAGATGATAGTTACGATATCACCACTTTTTAGCTCATCCAGAAGAGGTTCCGGATGTCTTATCTCAACAGCTATCACCGCATCTCCAGAATCAAGGCCACTAAAGACATCAGTACTTTTATCTTCTTCTTCAAACATATCAGCCGATATATAATCACCTTTTCTTCTTTCGATATTTATTGTTTTTCCCAATAAGCCTTCTGGATTTGACAGATACTCCTCCGGAAGGGAGTTTTTATAATATTCTGAATATTCAAGATCCCCGGATTTTATCTCGGTGCCTGCTTCAATATGCCCTGCTGCTACCAGTATTTTTTCCCTGTCGATATAATTATTTAATAGTAGATAAAATGCCAGACCGATTATCACAGCGCCGGTGACAGCTAAAATCAGGTATCTCCTAAAATAATTTTTCATCCTTTTCCTTAATCTAGTTTGATATTATTTCCAGTACCTTGTTTTTTAATTTGAAGAAATCCGGAACCCCGGAAAAATCAAGATCGGTAAAATCAGTCTTTTGCCTGAGGAACTTATTCTCCGCTACTACGATATAGTCTTTCAGGTCAAAAAATTTGCTGATGCTGTCATCTGACAGATTACAGCCGTTTTGTTTTCCGCTCATATTTAGAACTAATAATTTTTCCAGTCCCTTATATAAATAACGGTTATTTATCTTGACCAGTCTTCCCATGCTGCCTATGGAAAAATCCGATATGAGGATGAGCAGGTCTGCCAGGTCTATGGATCCAAGCCAGAGATCACCAAGATGATTGGGAAGATCCACTATTAATATGTGGTACTTCTTTTTGGCGATATCTGTGATGCAATACATATCCTGTAATTCGATCTTTTTTGATTGTTCAAAAGTCGGGGGAGGTTGAAGTATATGCAAGTTTTCCCTTACTTCTATAACTGAATTGTCCAGGGCTTCTTTGCTGTAACCATTTAGAAAATTTAAAATATTTGGTGATTTCGGAATGTTAAGATAATAGCTGATATCTCCGCCGCCTTCGTTAAAATTCAAATCTATCAGCAGCACTGAGAACTCTTTTAATATTGAGCTAAGAAAAATGCCGATCGTAGTACTCCCTACCCCGCCTTTAGCCTTAGCCAGGACGATTATTTTCTGCTTTATTATCTTCATCCTGGGCGTTAAGGTTTTGTCTTTTCCTGGATGGTCGGAATTATTAATAGATTTTTGAGATAAAATATTTTCTGGAGAACCAGTATCACTGTTAGTAAGTGTTTTACAATTACTATCAAGCTTTCTGCCTGACTTTTCCTGTACTTCTTTAATACTTTCATCTTTTAATTGATCTTTTGCAATGCAGTTTGGAGCAGGCCCGGCATCTATATCATTATCTTTTTTTTCTTCAAATATTTTTTTCCCCTCCAGCCATAGATTTTTAAATTTTTGTTTTATTGATCCATTGTTCACTGTAAGATTTTTAATCTTATTTTCCTGCTCTTTTTCAAGCAATTCTTCTATTTCTTTATAGTCAATAGGATATGGCAGGTCTTTTCCCATCAATAATAACTTAACTTTTTTATCTTCTGTTCTTTTTATAATGCCGTTTAAGTCAGGTATTCTATTGCTTATAATCACAAGATCGATTTTTTCATATTCGAGCATGAAATTTACAGCAAAGTCGCTGCTGAGGAATATAATATTGTATTTATCATTTAAAGATTGGAGAGCTTTAAAAGTATCCAGGTCTGTATCTGCGATTATTGTCTTTAAATATTTATTATCTTTTACCATATTTATGTCATTAACTATTTATATTTTTAGGTTTATATATAATTGATTAATAATTCATATTATGCTTTAATAGAATAAATAATATTGATATATATGTCAATATATTTTATATTAGTATATTATATATAAATAATATATATATTTGTATGTACATTATTATTTAAATATAAATTACATAAGGAGGCTGATGATGGAACATATAATAGGCATAACCAGGGCAAGAAATAGTATCAAAGAAATAATCGACAGCATTATGGACAATAATGAAAAATTCATTGTAACCAGGGATGCAAATCCTGAAGCTGTTATTATCTCCTACTCAGATTACCTCAAGCATAAGGAAGTGCTTATGAAGTACATTGAACTAAAAAATGAATCGGCCAGGGAAAGCTCAAAGGACAAAATAAAAGAATGGCTTTCAGGATTCGGGGTGAGATCTGAAGTAATACCAGAGGAAGAGATCATAAAGATGCTGAAGGATCTTGAATTAAATAAGTAATACCCAGAACATGTGCCAGTACTATTAGTTATTTAAACCATAACAAATATTGATCGATCCCCGGTTTCAGACGATTACCATGTTCCTGCCCTTTTTCTTTGCCCTGTACAGGGCATCGTCGGCATGTTTTATAAGTTCGTCGAATCTGGTGGCATTTGCCGGGAAATTTGCTACCCCTATACTGACAGTGAGGCCGCCGCTGGGCCCGCCCCCCTCAATGTCACTGAAGTCTGCCTCGGCTATTACATTTCTCAGCCTCTCGGCAAATATCAGGGCGCTTTCAAGGTCTGTCTCAGTGCAGATAACCGCAAATTCCTCTCCGCCATACCTGTAGACCTTATCAGTATTACGCATATTATTATTGAAGATACTGCCCAGTTTCTTTAATATGGCATCGCCTGTCTGATGTCCGTGAATATCATTGTATTTCTTAAAAAAGTCTATATCCATCATCAGGAGTGAGAGGTTCCTGACATACCTTACAGCCTTATTTAGCTCTTCCTTCAGATCCTGGTCGAATTTTCTCCTGTTATATACGCCTGTAAGGTCATCCTTTAAGGTGAGGATCTTAATCTTCTCATAAGCTATGGCCCTTTCAATGGCCAGCGATATCTCATGGGCCAGTATGTTGAGGAAATACTCATGTTTGCTGGAGAAGGCATTTATATGTTTGGAATCTATATAGATTATGCCCCTGACCCTGTCCTTTACCAGTATAGGCATGCATATCATGGAAGTGGTGAGGTCTCCCCGGGGAATACTGTACTTAAAATATGATTTCTCTATGTCTCCTATGAATATCTTATTCCTGGTGGAAAGGATGTATTTTATAAGGGGCATCTCTGTAGAAAACTCTACATCCTTTATACTTTCACCAAAACCTATCTCACTCTGAAGCTTTACTTTTTCCCTGTTTATAAGGATGATGGCACAGCCATTGCAGTTTACCAGCTGGTATATCTTTTCCACTACCAGGTCGCAGACTTTGTCCAGTTCCAGTTCTGAGCCTATGGAATTGGTTATATTAAAGAGTGCTTTCAGGATCTTAAGGTCAATACCCGGTTTTTCATCCATATAATGCCTGTTTTGAATATATTTAACCCAATTTTATGATAATTTTTTACTTTTGACTATACCGGGACAAATTTATAAAAAAAATAAAAAAATCAATAGACAAAAATATTTATTATGCTAAAATTCGTCCAGTGCTTTTTTCAGTTGACCCTCTTAGGGTGGGCAAATTGCCCACCCACCTCCAAGAAACAGCCTTTATGACTAGCTTTATTCAGTTAGAGGCCGGTATATTTATTTCACTTTTTTCTATATAATACATTAAGACAATAATATAATATTTTTTATTTATCCTAAACAGGGCTTTAGATGGATAATAAGGGTTTTACATTAGTAGAACTGCTGGTAGTAATACTGGTACTGGCAGTATTAACCGGGATATCCATCCCGGCATATGGGCTTATAACCGCCCGGGCACGGGAGTCTGCTACCGAGTCTGAGATGATGAATATTGCCAAAGCCCTGGAACTCCACAATTCCGACAGCCAGCATTATCCGCTCCCTGAAGATTATCCCGAAGCCCTGCAGGACAATGATTATATGGATAGGGTCCCTGCCGGTGATGCATGGGGTTCTCCATACAGCTATGATTCTGACGGCTCAGCCTATACCCTTACCAGCAGCGGAAAGGATGGCATACTGGGAAACGGTGATGATATAGCTGTCTCTGACGGAGCCCTTATATCTGAAGGCGCATACAGTAATTAGCCGTTCCCTTTATCAGATCATCTTTTCGATCTTTTTGACTATGGCATCTGCAAAGCCGCTGGTGCCCACGGCTGTGGGATCTTCCCTGTCCTGTTTCAGGTCATAGGTGACATATTTGCCTTCTGCTATATTTTCGGCTATAGCCTTCTCCAGTATATCCGCCCTCTTTACCTCGCCTATATATCTTAACATCATAACCGCAGAAAGCATCATGGCAGTCGGGTTCACTTTGTCCTGTCCTTTGTATTTGGGGGCGCTTCCGTGCGTGGGTTCAAAAAGGGCCATATCGTCCCCTATATTACCCCCGGGGGCCACTCCCAGGCCGCCCACAAGGCCGGCACAAAGGTCCGATAATATATCGCCGTATAGATTGGGAAGCACCATTACATCATACAGTTCCGGTTTTTGGACCAGCTGCATGCACATATTGTCCACGATCCTGTCCTCGGACTCTATATCTGGATATTCTTTGGCGACATTCCTGAAAACATCCAAAAACAGGCCGTCAGTGTATTTCATTATATTCGCCTTATGGACGCCAGTGACTTTTTTCCTTCCGTTTTTTACGGCATAGTCAAAGGCAGCCTTTATTATCCTTTCCGAACCTGAGACAGAAATAGGCTTTATGCTTATTCCGCTGTCCGGCTTTATTTTGCTGTCTGAAATATTGGTTATATATCCTATGAGGTCTGCTGTCTTTGGCTGCCCGTATTCAAATTCAATACCGGCATAGAGATCTTCGGTGTTTTCCCTTACCACCACCAGGTCAATTTCTTCATACTTGCTCCTTACGCCGACAAAACTTTTACAGGGCCTGATGCAGGCATAGAGGTCGAAATGCTTTCTCAGGGCTACATTGACACTCCGGAAGCCAGTTCCTACAGGAGTAGTTATAGGGCCTTTTATGCCCAGTTTGTTCTTCTCTAGCGATGCCAGAACCCGGTCCGGGAGTACTGTGCCCTCTTCTTCATATACATCTGCTCCCGCATTCTGCTGGTCCCATTCTATATCAACACCGGTAGCCTCTACTACCTTCACTGTTGCCTCTGTTATCTCGGGTCCGGTCCCGTCTCCCGGTATAAGTGTTATCCTGTATGCCATATGTGACCTTTCATGATATCCTAGAGGTTAAATCCCCTGTTTTTTGTAATATGTTCAGTAAGCCCGCCGTCATCAAGTATCTTTATCATCACATCAGGCAGGGGGTTAAAACCAAGTTCATCGCCGGAAGTGATGTTTTTTATTACGCCTTTTGACAGGTCTATCTCCAGCTGGTCGCCCTCCCCTATCCTGTCCGTATCACAGACCAGTGCCGGGAGGCCTACATTGATGCTGTTGCGGAAAAATATCCTGGCAAATGATTTGGCCAGGACCGCCCCTACACCGGCCAGCTTGATTATGGCAGGCGCATGCTCCCGGCTGGAGCCCAGGCCGAAATTCCTTCCGCCTACAACGAAATCCCCTGGTTTAACCCTGGAGGCAAATTCCGGGTCAGCATCCTCCAGGACATGTTTTGCCAGCTCGGGAAGATCTGACCTCAAATGAAACAGCCTCCCCGGGGCTATAAGGTCTGTGGAGATATCATCCCCGAACTTAAAACTATTTCCCTTCAAAATCTTTTTACCTTCAGTCATCTATCCTACCTCCCTGGGATCTGCTATATATCCTTTTATGGCGCTGAATGCCGCTGTTGCCGGGGAAGACAGATAAATAAAACTTTCCGTATTCCCCATACGGCCCTTGAAGTTTCGGTTTGCCGTAGACAGGCATACCTCGCCGTCGGCAAGTATGCCCTGGTGCACGCCCACACACGGGCCGCAGCCCGGGTTCTGCACGGCGGCGCCGCTGTTTATAAGGGTCTCGAGTATGCCTTCCCTCATGGCTTCCAGATATACATCCCTGGAAGCAGGCACTACCAGCAGCCTTACTCCCGGGGCAGTTTTTTTGCCGGCAAGTATCTCTGCCGCAATCCTGAGGTCGCTAAGCCTGCCGTTGGTGCAGGTGCCTATAAATACCTGGTCTATGCTTATCCTTTCCAGTTCACTTACCGGCAGCGCATTATCCACTGTATGGGGCTGGGATACCATGGGTTCCACCATGGAACAGTCTATATCCAGCACACTTTCATATACGGCATCAGGATCGGAGTATATCTCTCTGAAACAGTCTCCCCTTCCCTTTGACTCCAGGTACTTTCTGGTTATATCGTCAGCTTTGAAGAGTCCTGCCTTGGCTCCGGCTTCCACCGCCATATTTGATATGGTAAAACGTCCGTCCATATCCATGCTGTCGGCTGCGGGACCGCTGAATTCAAGAGCTTTATAGGTAGCCCCGTCAGAGGTTATCTTTCCGATGATATGGATTATGAGGTCTTTGGCATATACACTGTCATTGAAGCTACCCTTAAGATCAACCTTTATGGTTCGGGGGACCCTGAGCCAGGTCTTTGCCAGGGAATAACCGACCGCAATATCGGTCGAGCCCATTCCGGTGGCGAAAGCTCCCAGTGCTCCCGATGTACATGTATGAGAATCCCCTCCGATGACTATATTTCCGGGACAGGAGTATTCCTCTACCAGTATCTGGTGGCAGACCCCCTTTCCTACATCGCTGAGGACAGCCCCGGTATCCGAGGCAAATTTCCTAAGTACCGCATGGGAATTTGACAGTTCCTTCCTGGGGCTGGGTGCAGCATGGTCTATAAAGAAAATAGACCTATGGGGGTTCTTTACAGAATCAAACCCCATTTTTTTTACCTGGCTTACAGCCAGGGGCCCGGTGCCGTCCTGGCTCATCACCACATCAACATCAACCACGGAAATGTCTCCGGCCCTTAGTTCCCTGCCGGCATGCTCGCTTATTATCTTTTCTGAAATAGTCTTTCCCAAAAAAAATCCTTTCCTAGCTTTTTACTTCCTGAGTCCCGGCCTCTTTGCCTGAGCCCGACCTGTACTCCCTGTATATATACATAAGCTCCTTATCGAAGAGCGGCCTCTTGAGGTCTACGGACATAGACCTGGTAAGCGCCAGTATGTCATTGGCTTCCTTATCGGTTAGGTCTATATCATATTCCTTGAATTTATGCAGTATGGTGTGGGAACCGGAATGCTTGCCTACCACCAGCTGCCTGGTAAGCCCCACCTCTGCAGGATTGAAAACCTCGTAGTTCTTGGGGTTCTTTATTACCCCGTCAGCATGTATGCCTGATTCATGGGCAAATACATTGGTGCCAACTATGGCTTTCCATATGGGCACGGCTCTTGCAGACGCCTTTGCCACATACTCAGCTATCTCCCTGAATTTCGCCGTCTCGATCCCCAGCTCGATATTTTCAAGATACCTTAATGCCATTACTATCTCCTCCAGGGCTGCATTCCCCGTACTTTCACCCAGTCCTCCCACACTTACCACGATGCTTTCGGCCCCTCCCCTTATGGCAGCCATGCCATTTGCGGTAGCCATGCCGAAATCATTATGATTATAGACTTCCAGGGGAAAATCAATAGCATTTTTTATAGTGCTTATGTTCATAAAAGTCCTGAAAGGGTCGAATTTTGATACCGTATCGCATATCCTGAACCTTTTCGCTCCTTTCTTTTTGGAAAGGGACACCAGCTTCAGCAGGAATTCCAGGTCAGTCCTGGTGGCATCCTCGGCACTTATTATAAATTCCAGCCCCAGCTTATTTGCGGCCCGCATAGCTTCCCTTAACCTGTTTACCATCCAGGTATGGTTTTGTTTATATATCTTCTTTATGTGTATATCAGAGGTCGATATATTGATGATGATGTTTTTCATACCGATTTTGGCTGCGGTTTCTATGGACTCGACTTCCGCATCACAATAGGCATAAAGCCTTGCATTAAGTCCCGACCTGAGCACTGCTTCCATCATATCTGTTTCCGTATCCCCCAGGGCCGGAGTCCCCACTTCTATCTCGGGTATGCCTATCTCGTCCAGCATCTTGGCAATCCTTATCTTCTCATGTTTGGAAAAGACCACTCCTGCAGTCTTTTCGCCATTCCTCAAAGTAGTATCTATGATATTGATCTTCCTGTCTTTTTTTTGCCTGGCCATTATTTATCCTTCCCCTTCCCTGCTT
>CAZDXU010000073.1:0-2736 GCA_964509585.1 uncultured Actinomycetota bacterium
TGCGGTACCGGCGGCGATGAGCTGGGAACATTCAATATCTCCACCACGGCTGCATTCATAGCCGCAGGGGCAGGCGTAAGTATTGCCAAGCACGGCAACCGGAGTGTCTCCAGCCGCAGCGGAAGCGCCGATGTCCTGGAAAGCTCAGGGGTGAATATAGGTCTGGGGCCTGAAGCAGTAGCCCGGTGCATAGAAAAGACCGGTATTGGATTCATATATGCCCGCATGGCCCACAGCGCCATGAAATATGCGGCCCGGGTCAGGCAGGAGCTGGGCATAAAGACAGTATTTAATATCCTGGGTCCCATAACCAATCCGGCCGGGGCCAACGGAAGGGTGCTGGGCGTATATGATGCCAGTCTTCTGGAGGTCATGGCAGGCGTCCTAAGGAACCTGGGCGTGGATAGGGCATTTGTCATAAACTGCGAAAACGGCATGGACGAACTCTCCACCTCTGCCAGAAGCAGGGTAGTATACCTGGAGGACGGAAATATGACCGAATATGTGCTGGATCCGGCCAGGCTGGGATTCAAAAGGGCGGATATAGCAGAACTTATGGGCGGGGATTCAGCACAGAATGCAGAGATCATGAGGGGTATCCTATCAGGGAAAATATCTGGTCCCATGAGGGATACGGCAGTACTAAATGCAGCAGCAGCCATTATTGCCGGCAGGCTGGCTGACCACCTGGAGGACAGCCTGAGGCTGGCGGAAAAGTCAATAGATGAAGGCAGGGCCCTGGACAAGCTGGAAAAACTGATACAGGTCTCCAATGAACTGGCCGGAGGGGTATAATAGTGGCGCACAGGTTTTTAAAACAAATACTTACAGGCAAGAAAAAAAGCCTTGCCGGCATTGATCCGGATAGGGACATAAAAATGTATAGCCGCCGGGGATTTTTGCGCAATATAGCGGATGGAAGGATAAATGTGATCGCCGAGATAAAGAAGGCGTCTCCCTCCCGGGGAATAATAAATGAAAACCTCGATGTCTCCCGGACAGCTTCGGTCTATGACCGCTTTTCCGGTTTCATATCCGGGATCTCCGTACTCACGGAAGAGATATATTTCAGGGGCGACAGGCATGATATAGGAAAGGCCAGGAAGTCAACTTTGCTTCCCCTGCTGCGCAAAGACTTTATATTCAGCGAAAAACAGGTATACGAGAGCGCCTGCCTGGGGGCCGACTGCATACTCCTTATAAAGCCGCTTCTGGGGTTTAAAAGACTTAAAAGATTATATGAATATGCCGGGAGCCTGGGACTGGATGTGCTGGTGGAAGCATACAGCAAAAAAGAATTTTTGCAGGCAGCAGAGCTGGGCGCAGAACTCATAGGCATTAATAATCGGGATCTTAAAAATATGGAAGTAGATAACAGCCATATAATATCGATCCTTGAAGATGTTCCGGCAGGTATGCTGAAAGGCAGGACCCTGGTATGCGAAAGCGGAGTGGATGATATATCCTATATGGAAAAGATATATCATATGGGGGTAAATGCCTTCCTTGTAGGCACCCATTTCATGACAAGTCCTGTACTGGAGGAGACACTTTACCGGTTGGGGGAAGGCCTCAGGGAGAGGGGGCTCATATAGGAGTTTGGATAAAGATCTGCGGCATAACCCGGAAGCAGGATGCGGAAGCCGCTGCCGGAATGGGTGCCGACTGCCTGGGGTTTGTCTTCTCCACTGACAGTCCCCGGCGGATAGAACCTGGACAGGCAGGGAAGATATCAGGCGGACTGAAAGGCATCTCCAGGGCCGGGGTATTCGTAAACGAAAAAATAGAATATATAGAAAGCCATATAGATCTCCTGGGCCTGGATCATGTGCAGCTCTCCGGGGAAGAGGATCCTGCTTATGTCAGGAAGCTTAAAGACATTGTAGGAGCAGTAAAGGTAATAAAGGCCATAAGGCTAAAAAAAACCGGGCATAAAGAAGCAGGTCGGATGGCGGCAAAATACCTGGAATATGCCGACTACCTCCTGCTTGACAGTTATGACAGACATCAATACGGAGGCACGGGGAAGACCATGGACTGGGAAAAGGCAAAGGGCATGGCGGAACCGGGAAGGCTCATAATCTCGGGCGGTCTTTACCACGGAAATGCAGGGAAGGCACTGGGGATAATTGGTCCCTTCGGGGTGGACGCATCTTCCCGCCTGGAGGCTTCCCCGGGGGTAAAGGACCATAAAAAATTACAAAAATTTATAGAAGCAGTAAGAAGTCTTGAAAGGCAGGACCAGGAAAAGACATGACAGATAAGGAAAAAAGCCAATACGGCATATCAGGGTATTTCGGCGATTTCGGGGGCATGTTTGTCCCGGAAATACTGATGCATGCCCTGAGGCAGCTTGAGGCGAGCTATCTAAGATATGCCCAGGACAGTGATTTCCGGGAGGAGTTAAATTATTATTTAAGAGACTATGTGGGCCGCCCCACACCACTGTATTATGCGGAAAGTCTTACCAAAAAGCTGGGCGGGGCAAAGATATACCTTAAAAGGGAAGACCTGTGCCACCTGGGCGCCCATAAGATAAACAATACCGTAGCCCAGTGCCTCCTGGCAAAAAGGATGGGCAAAAAGCATATCATAGCCGAGACAGGCGCCGGGCAGCATGGAGTTGCCACTGCAGCCGCAGCAGCCCTTTTTGATCTTGAATGCAAGGTGTTTATGGGAGCAAAGGATATCGAAAGGCAGGCTCCCAATGTGTTCCGGATGAAGCTTATGGGTTCT
>CAZDXU010000074.1:0-9469 GCA_964509585.1 uncultured Actinomycetota bacterium
CAATAGATTGAGCAGCAGCCTCCAGAAGGTCACCTCCAATAAGCTAAAGTCTGTTATAAATATCGTAGCAAAAAAATCCTGGTCAACAGTGCTTGTCGGATTATTCACTACAATGCTTATCCAGAGCAGCAGCGCTACTTCTGTAATGACAGTAGGTTTTGTAAATGCTGGACTCATGACTCTCAGACAGGCTATCGGGATAGTCATGGGGGCGAATATCGGGACCACCATAACTGCCCAGATCGTATCTTTTAAAATAGATATTCTTGCCTTTCCCCTGATAATAATAGGGTTCCTGATGCATTTTATCGCTAAGAGGAGAAGGATCAAGAATATAGGGATGACTATTATCGGCCTGGGTATCCTTTTTTTAGGTATGACTATAATGAAAGATGCCCTGAGCCCGTTACGGGACAATGAAGGCTTTAAGACATTCCTTCTGGTTTTCAGCAAAAACCCTTTCTTTGGCATACTGGCAGGTCTTGGCCTTACAATATTGCTCCAGAGCAGCTCTGCTACTATCGGCCTGCTTATTGCCCTGGGATCACAGGGGCTTATGCCTATTGAGGCGGCAATACCTATCCTCATAGGTGATAATATCGGTACCTGCTCTACGGCACTTATTGCCAGTATTGGTACAACCATTACAGCAAAAAGGACTGCTTTTTCTCACCTGATGTTTAATATCTTTGGCACGGGGATCTTTGCCATCCTCCTCTATGTTTTCAGACTTCAGCCCCTTATTATACAGTTTACAGGAAACTCTGTTCAGCACCAGATCGCAAATATCCATACTGCATTCAATCTGATAACCACGCTGGTACTCTTCCCTTTTATCGGGTTTTTTGAGAGAACAGTCACCAGGTTATTCCCCGGACAGGATATCACCATCCAGAAGAATGCCTTGCATCTGGATAAAAGGCTTATCCAGACCCCTGCTCTTGCCCTGGAACAGGTAAAAAAGGAACTTGCCAGGATGATAAAGATAGCAGATACTATGTTAGACCTGTCTTTTGAGAGATTCGAAAAAAGGATACCCTGATCGAAAAGAAAATACTCGATAGGGAGTCCGCAGTAGACAGTATTACCGAAGATGTCATCAGGTATCTCACCAAGATCTCGCAAAAGACACTTGGCCTGCGGCTGTCAAATCAATTGACTAATCTGCTGCATATAGCCTATGACATCGAAAGGACTGGCGACCACGCTGAAAGTATCCTTTATCTGATAAGGGTAAAGGAAGAGAATAATATGTTATTCAGCGGTAAAGAGGCAGAAGAGCTAAAAAAAGGTTTTGACCAGGTTAAATACATGTTTAAGACTCTTACTGTAGGCATAGAAGATGACAGCATCAATAAATTGAAGAAATGCGAAGAGATCGAGGCAGGAATAGATAAGATAGTAAGAGAAGCCAGGACCAATCATCTTACCAGACTGCGAAATGAGGAATGCCAGCCCCAATCAGGTGTGATCTTTGCAGATATATTTCTCCACCTGGAAAGGATGGGCGACCTCCTTTATGCCATATCAAAAAATTTCCTTAATATAAAGGAGTATAGGGTCTAGCTAAATCGGGTTCCATTATAGTCTGGCTTATGAGGAAAGAAGACTTCTTATTTTTGTTATATCTGTTATGAACCAGGGTAAATATGGTTATAGTTTTTTGATTTTATGGTAAACTATAAAAAAATTTTCCAACCTTGGAAGTGAAAGGCGGCCAGATGCCAGACAAAAACAATATCCAGGAGATCGAATTCAACAGCGGCTATATTCCCGTTCTCAAGGTAGAAGGAAAGACTCTTCCCGAAGCCTGGGAAAAATCCCTTATCTCAGTATGGGAAAACGGGGTTTCCATAAAGACCCAGTATGACAGGCCAAATGATCCTCCCAGCCGGGATGCTACCATGATCATGGTAGTCCATGAACCATTCTCGGAGCCCAGGATACACCGGGCGCTCCCCACGGGGCTGGATGAGCTGGAGATATACCGCCAGGAAGTAGTGCTGGGCATACACGATCACTGGATAGGGGGCCATGGCTGGTCATACAGTTATCATGATAGGTTTTTTAACTATCCTGCAAAAAGGGGACCGCTGGACCAGGTGGAGGCAGTTATCAAGAATTTGTCTTCCTGCTTTTATACCCGGAGGGCACAGGCTATTACCTGGGTGCCTGAACTGGATGCAGAACATCATGAGCCTCCCTGCCTGCAGAGGATGTGGTTCAGGATACTGGAAGACCCAGTTGAAGGACTGGTGCTCAATATGAATACCCACTGGAGGTCAAGGGATGCCTATAAGGCGGCATTTATGAATATCTTTGCCCTTACTGACCTGCAGCGCCATATTGCTGAAAGGGTGGGAAGGCAAATAAAGAGACCGGTCAAACCGGGGCGCTATGTTGACATGGTGGATGGATACCATATTTATGGTTCATATTTTGATGAGTTCAAGGGATTCTTAAACACCTTAAAGACCAAATCATTTGACCAGAGGACCTACTATACGGAATTTGCCCTGCCTTTTTTCCAGGAAGCCAGAAAAAAGTTAGCAGCTGAAGGGAAATGACCTGCTTCCCTGATATGATAAGGCAATACAAAGGATCATTATGGAACTATTAAGCTATACAATAGACCTTTTCATATCCGGTTTCTACTTTCCGGGCATTACCTTTTACCAGCTTATGGCCGGAATAGGCCTTGGCCTTGTATTCGGTGCCATATGGTATGCTTTCTACTGGACTCCCATACTGGGCAGACCATCAGCCTGGGCTGTACTTGCTTTCAGCGCCTTCTTTACCTGGATAGCAGTATGCTTCATACAGGTGCCGCTGCAGTCGCTGACTACGAAAGGCCTGGGCCTTATATGGGACCAGGCATCCCTTATGAGATGGATGCTTGTGGCCATAATACCCCAGATACTGTATTCGGGGCTGGTGCAGGAGGGAGCTAAAATGCTGCCGGTCGTATTTATATGGCGCCGGAAAGGGAAAAATATTCTTCCCTTAACAGGGCTTGTCCTGGGTGCCGCGGCCGGGCTGGGCTTCGGGGTATTTGAGGCCGTCTGGATCCATAACAGCATATTGATTTCAGGCTGGAGCATCAGTTCTTCTGTTGCCACCACCGGCATCATCTACGGGCTTCTGCCCTTCTGGGAAAGGTTTTTTACGGTAGCATTCCATACTGCTTCCAGCGCTATTGCCGGCTGGGGCCTGGCCAGGGGAAAGGGCTGGCAGTCTTACCTTATTGTATCTTTTGCCCATGCAGTGCTTAATTACAGCGTGGTGCTCTATTCCAATGGATATTTCAGCCAGATGCAGGTATCTGTCTATGTAGCAGCGCTGTCAATTATAACTACAGCGGCTGCCCTGTGGCTGCGGTTTAGAAAAGATAATAGATAACTGGTATACTTTACCAAAAAATAAATGAGAAAGAAGGAGCAGGTTTCCTATGGATCCCAGGATCATAAAGCTTTCTGATACACTGGTGGATTTTTCATGCCAGGTCAAAAGAGATGAAAAAGTGCTGATACAGTGCTATGGCATGACAGCGCTTCCGCTGGTAAAGGCACTGGTGGAAAAGATCTATTCGGTAGATGCCATACCATTTGTCACATTGAAGGATGACACCATCCAGAGGGAGCTGATATCAGGCTGCAGGAAAGACCAGCTGAAGCTCATGGAAAAGCATGAGATGGTGCAGATGAAGGATATGGATGCTTTTATCGGCATCAGGGCACATGACAATGTAAATGAACTGGGCGATGTGCCCTCGGAAAAGATGAATTCATATATGAGGGATTACAGCCGGTCCATATCAGATGAAAGGGTAAACAATACCAAATGGGTAGTACTCAGATGGCCCAATAATTCCATGGCCCAGCTGGCAGATACCAGCCTGGAAGCTTTTGAGGATTTCTATTTTGATGTCTGCACGCTGGATTATTCAAACATGTCAAAAGCCATGGACAGTGTAATGGAGCTTATGGACAGGACCGATAAAGTAAGGATAAAAGGTCCAGGGACCGATATCTCTTTTTCCATAAAAGATATCCCTACCATAAAGGCGTCAGGTGAAAGGAATATCCCTGACGGCGAGGTGTTTACGGCTCCGGTGCGTGACTCGGTTGAAGGCGAGCTTTCCTTCAATACTCCGGCAGTCCACCAGGGCATTACTTATGAAAATATATATTTCAGGTTTGAGAAGGGTAAGATAGTAGAGGCAAAGGCCAACTTTACCGATAAGATAAATGAAGTCCTGGATACAGATGAGGGCGCCAGGTACCTGGGAGAATTCGCCCTGGGTCTGAATCCCTATATCACCAAAGCCATGAAAGATCCCCTGTTTGACGAGAAGATAATGGGGAGCCTTCACCTTACCCCGGGAAAATGCTATGAAGAAGCATCCAACGGCAACCAGTCTTCCATACACTGGGACCTGGTCCTCATACAGACTCCGGAATACGGGGGAGGGGAATTATTCTTTGACGGGAGACTTATAAGGAAAGACGGAAGGTTTGTCACAGAGGAGCTGGATTGCCTGAACCCTGAGAACCTGAAATAATCTTTTCAGGCAGTAGGGGTCCTCTGCTGCCCTGGACAGTGGTCTTTTTATATGTTTACAATATCCTCCTGAAAAAGAAGTTTGAAGTAAGATAAAAGTTCAATATCTGTATTCTCTACTGCTTTTCTTTCATCTTTGTTCCCAACATGCACCACATAACCTTTTGCGGGTCTGTATTTTGCTAAAAAACTTCTGAATGATCGTGTTATTTTAATCTTTGAAAGTCTGGTATGTTTTGCTTCTACAGGAATAACCTCTAAACCTTTTTCGATTATAAAATCAACTTCAGCTTTATCTTTTGTCCGCCAGAAGTGAATTTGAATCGGCAAAAACTCTACCCGGCTTCTAAGAGTATTAAAAACAACATTCTCAAAGAGATATCCGCTTAAGGGTGAAGGAATTTCAGGCAAACCAAAAAGCCCTAAAAGCCAATTTCTAAGACCAATATCAACAAAGTAATAAATTGGTGACTTGGTAATTTCACTTCTTGTGTTTCTAAAATATGGCGTAACTTTAGTAATTATAAAAGTCTTTTCAAGATAATAGAGATATTTCTTAATTGTTTTCTTGTCAATGCCCACAGTAGATGCTAGTTCATCAACATTAACGAGGCTTCCTATCTGAGAAGCAATGATTTTCAAAAGATTGGTGAAGGCCTCTATTTTCTCAAGGTGCAATAATTCATGAATGTCTCTATCAATATAGCTTCGGTATATCTCCTGCATCTGAGCCTGTTTTATAGAAGCAGTTTCAGCAAGCACAATCCGAGGGTATCCACCAAACACCATATACTCTGATAAAAGTCTTGCTGTTTTCCCCTCTTCCAGCTTAAAAAAATCATTAAGCCTGTCTTCATATTGATAATTTGTTTTGAAATCAACAAACTCTTCGAAGCTGACTGGATCAATAGTAAAAAGCTGTTTTCTTCCCGCCATTGATTCTACAATCTTCGCCTTAAGTTCAAGACTGCCTGAACCAGAGATGATAAATTTGTAGGGTGTTTGCATATCAAAGATCCCCTTCAAAAAAAGCCCTGCGTCTTCCATTCTTTGAATCTCGTCAATAAAAACTACTGCTCTCTCTCTTCCTACCTGTAGTTCAATATAAGAGAGCAGGTCTGCTTGTGATGCCAGCCTCTTCTTATCCTCTTCAATGTCAAGATTTAACCAGACAGTTTTTTGATCATCAACATCAAGTTTCTTTTTAAGTTTATTCATCAGATAGGTTTTACCTACCTGCCTGGGACCAATAAGAATCGTCATCTGATCAGATGTTAGATGCTCTACAATTTTGGAGAATACCTTTCTTTTAATCATAATACTATTTTAGTACCTATTTAATAGTAGTCAAGTACCAATATAATAGGGTTAATAATGATAATTATAATCATAGAATTAATATAATTTTAAGATCACCCATAGGTTCTTCAGTGTATTTTGTTTTGTTTTTCATAAATCTTTTTTCCTTATTTCTAATAATCTGCACCATAGATGCGAACAATGTTGCCATAGTATGTAAGCATTACAGACAAAATGCCTTTGCCAACATGGTCTTTTATGAGTTATTTTTTCTCACTTCAAATATTGACCCTTTCCTCAGGCACCCCAGCTTCTGGTAATATTTATCTGCGTCCGACATGACATAAACAACCGTATCGGGATAATCTTTATATATGCATTCCATAAGCTTCCGGCCAATATTTCTGCCCCTGTACTTTGGCATGACCAGTAAGTCACAGACATAGATATAAAATCCGCAATCGTTTATTGAACGCGAATATCCGCATAAAATGTCGCCTTCATAGGCAACATAGGTTATGGAAGCTTTAAGGGCTGCGCAATATTTTTTTGCAGCAGCGCCTGCAGAATAACAGGACCATTCCTTGCCTTCATCTGCTATCATTTGCATTAATTTTTCCTGATCTTTATCTTTTCGGTATTTTCTTATTTCCATATTATCCGGTCCCTAACCCGTCCAGAATGGAAGTGGTGTCGTTTATAAACTCCAGCGTCTTTTTCTCAATTTCCACTTTAAGTTCTCCGGGCCGGTCAAAGTCCGGCTGCTCAACAAGAATCGATTCAATAATAGAATCCACTCCCGGAAAAACCTTTGACAACTTATATTTTCCTGTATTTTTGTCGCTTAAAAGCTCAATATACTCTGCCTGGACCTTTCTGTTGCTGCCACCAAGCCAGGCCTCAAACCTTCCCTGCTGGTGCAAATACACAATGGCAATCTTTAGCTTTTTACCTTTAAGGCCGGGAGGGGTAAAAGCAAAATATGTCATATCCATATAACCGAAATAAAGGGCGCTTACTGTATAGGCAGGATATTTTTTCTCCAGGTATGTGCCCAGGCCGGACATGAATGTCATTATTGCTTTATAGGCTTTTTGTATATGCCCTTTGCTTAATAGGGCTTTGTACTGGCTTATATAATTGTTTAATGAGTCCATAGTCTTACTCCTCGTTCCAGCGGTATTTTTTGTTCTGGCGCAAAATCGAAATATTGTGCTGTCAGGCAATATCAATTCTCCTCATGCGGTATACAGTAAGGGCCAGCGATAGTATGATAACCGCTGCCGATACCAGTATAGTGGGGATAAGGGTATTATCAAATCCGCCATAGATGTCCTGGGCCTTCAGCAGCAGGTAATTGGGCAGATACTGCCTTATTCCCCGAAACTGGTTGAATATGCTCATGGTATAGGCAAAGACGATTATGATTATTCCGGCAAAGAGACCCCTCTTGAACAGGCTGCTTAAAAATATGAGTATGGCAAGAAGCAGGCAGTAATACAGGGCATACAGGACCGCAGCCCGCACCACCACAGATATGGAGAGGATTCCGCCATCAAACAAACGGACAGTATAGAAATAATTGGTCAGGAAAGCTGTAAATATGAATACTGTAAGAACTGCAGCATAATGTATATATTTTGCCAGGACGATACCGCCAAAGCCGGCGCCGCTTACCCGGGGAAAGACAAGCCTCTTGAACCTTATCTCGCTGGAAACAAGCCCCATAAGCGTGAAACCAAAAAACAGGGTGCCTATCTCAAACAGGTCGCCGGCAAAGTTGGCAAAGGCAGTATCCCGGTTCAGCTCCGGGAGAAGCGCTGATATATCTACCGGCAGGGAGCTTTCCAGGATGATGGGAAGCAGTTTAAGCAGAAGCGGGTCCATCAGGGCCCAGAATACGGTGCCCACAAACAGTATGATATACTTATTGGTCCTTAAGGCCTCCAGGGCTTCTTTCTTGAAATACTGCCTAAATGTCTGCATTTTCCCTTACCGTCCCTATGAATATATCTTCCAGCCCCATCTTCCTTACCCGGTAGCCGGTTATGCTGCTGCCGGACTCTGCCAGTTTCCTGAGTATCTGGTCTTTTGCCTTATCCATATCATTTACTTCCAGGCTGATCTTATTGCCGGAGATACTTATATCTTTTACCCAGTCCAGTTCTTTAAGCATACCTGCCTGTTTTTCGGGCTGGGATTCGAATTCTATATCAAATATAGGATGCATATGCTTTTTATACAGCCTTTCCAGTCTTTCGGTCAGGATGATCCTCCCCTCATCTATCATACAAATAGTATCACATACCCTTTCGGCATCGCTTAAGATATGCGTGGACAATATTATGGTGGTATGATCATCCTTCAGTTCTTCTATAAGGTCCAGCATCTCCCTCCTGCCTTCCGGGTCCAGGGCTGAAGAGGGCTCGTCCAAAAACAGTATGGGAGGGCGGTCAAATATGGCTGCCGCCAGGGCAAGTCTCTGCTTCATGCCCCTGGAATATCCCCCTATCTTCCTGACAGCATCTTTTTTCAGCCGGACCATATTAAGGAGTTCCCCGATCCTTTTTTTACAGTCTCTGCGCCTGCAGCCTGAAAGGCCGGCGATGAGCTCAAGATATTCATAGGAGTTCATATAATCATAGAATGCAGGCGCTTCTGGAAGATAGCCCGTATATTTTACCAGCTCATCCCTTCTGCCGGATAGGTCCTTTCCATTTATAAGTATTTTCCCGCCGTCAAACTTCATTAGTCCGGTAAGTATATTCATGGCGGTAGTCTTTCCAGCGCCATTCCTGCCTATAAAACCGAATACAGTCCCTTTTTCTACTTCAAAGCTTATGGCTTTTAAAGCCTCAAGGCGCCCGTAGTTCTTCTTAAGGTCTTCTACTTTTATCATCAGCTGTACTTCTTCCTTCCCGCTATAAGGAAGACAACCGGCCCGATTATGTTTATAAATATTATTATAAGGGCCCAGGCCCATTTGGGCATATAGTTTACCTCGCTTTTTACCAGCTGGACCAGGGCAAAGATTAGGAGGCCGTATTCTATTATTATGAGGGGGATTAAATAAGGAAGAAGCCTTATTATCTCCTGCATGATAAATTCAAGTTCTGCCAGAGGCATATGTCACCGCTTTTACTAAAATATATTAAAAAGCTGCAATATATCCATGCAGCATGCCTGGAATAGATTATCCGATAAACCAGTACTAAATTCAATACAGTTATTACTATATGATATGATTACCGGTAAAAAATACAGGCTTATCTATACAAAATATTGCCTTTATAAAATATAATGCTGGAAAGGCATACATACCTGAAGGGAACTGTTTGTGAATGTAAAACTGATCAAATACACACATCAGCCGGAAAAGATGGTGGCAGTTGCCGCCAGGCTCTGCTACTCGCCGGTGGGCGTTGAGGGGCTTATGGAAGATATGACAGAAGAAGAGATAGACAGGCTGGTAAGGTTTGTCATAAAGAGCGGCCATCTGAGCACTACTGAGCATATAAGCTTTACTTTTGGCATCGAAGGAGTATCACGGGCAATGACTCACCAGCTGGTAAGGCACAGGCTTGCTTCCTTCAATCAGCAGTCCCAGCGT
>CAZDXU010000075.1:0-6851 GCA_964509585.1 uncultured Actinomycetota bacterium
GCCCGGAGCGGTATCAGGATTGACCGCTCCCCCGTAGAATATCATCTGTTTTTCAGAGACCTCGCTGCCATAGCGGTTTTTCAAAAGTTTCCTTAAAAACCCCAGGATGTCTTCGGTATAATCCAGGGGCGCCGACTCTGGCGCGCCTATGGCCCATACCGGTTCATAGGCTATGATGATATCCCCCATCATGCCGACATCTACATCATTTAGGCCGGTAAGGAGCTGACCTTCAAGAAAATCATAGGTCGCATTCATATTATCTTTTTTTTCCCTCTCGCCTATACACAGTATGGGTTTAAGACCGTTGCGCAGGGCCGCCAGCACTTTTTTGTTAAGCATCCTGTCATCTTCGCCGAATATCCTGCGTCTCTCGGCATGCCCCAGCTCCACATAGGTACATCCTGCATCCCTAAGATGTGCAGGGCTTACTTCCCCGGTAAAGGCTCCCTCATCCTCCCAGCAGCAATTCTGGGCGCCATATTTAAGCGATGGCGCCGTTACTATGTCCCTCATATGGTAAAGAGGCAGAAATGTGGGTAGGAAAAAGACTTCTATATTATCCTCACCGGTTATATTTTCCAGGCAGAAGCGGTTAAGCTCCCTTGCATATTCCAGGCTCTGGTCCAGATCCTTGTTCATCTTCCAGGCAGCGCCTACCAGTAAGTCCTTATTAACTCCAGCTGTCATATCTGATTCCCTTCCCTGTATTCGCCGGTCAGTCTGATAAATTTTTCATATGCCTTATCCCAACTGGCCTTATCACCAGGCTGGTATTCAAAGACCTCTGACGAAGCCCGGCTGAGCTTTCTTCCCTCTGATATATCTTTTATCTCTCCGTCCGCTTTAAGCTGCATCAGGAGGTTTCCTACAGCCGTGGTCTCGGTAGGACCGGCTACTACATTTTTCCCGGTCGAGTCAGCCACCCACTGGCACAGGAGCCGGTTCTGGGTGCCTCCTCCCACCAGGTGCAGAAGATCATATTCCTGGCCGGAAAACTTCTCTAGCAGTTCGAAATAATACCTGAATTTAAGTGCCAGGCTCTCATAGACGCACCGGGCTGTCTCTCCTATGGATGATGGCTGCCTCTGTCCTGTCTTGCTGCAGTATTCTGCGATCACTTCTGGCATGTCGGACTGGGGAGCAGCAAACTGGGGCTGCTCCACATCTATAAGCGAGGCAAACGGCGGGGCTTCCTGTGATAATTTGACGATCTCATCCCAGGAGATCTCCCTGTCTTTTAACCACCTGTTGCGGCACTGCTGTATCACCCACAGGCCATTGATATTCTTGACAAATATATTGGTGTCCTCCACCCCGGCCTCATTTGAAAAAGCAGCATCATATATATCATCACTTATAAGTACTTCCATGTTTTCCACACCTATAATAGCCCAGGTACCCAGACTGAGGAAAGCCCATTTTGGATCTTTTTTGGCAACCGGTATGCCGGCTACGGCAGAAGCCGTATCATGCATGGCGGGAGCTATGACCGGAAAAGGCTCTACATTAAGTTCCTCTGCCACATCAGCTGATATATCCCCTACCTTATGGCCGGGAAATATTAGTCCATGGAATATTTCCCCGGGAAGGCCAAGTTTATCCAGTATGCTTTTTTCCATCTTCTTCTGCTTCTGGTTATATAACACATTGGTAGTAAACCTGGTAAACTCATTTACGGTATTGCCTGTTAAAAAGTAGTTAAAAAGGTCTCCTACAGCAAGGTAGGTCTCTGCATTGGCCAGGGCGGAAGAACCGTTTATCTTTAAAGAATAGAGCCGATATAGATCAAAAATTGGAATACAGCTTGCCCCGGTAAGCTCAAAAAGCTCCCTCTGGGATATTTTACCATGCAGGCCTTCGGCATCTTTAGCGCTCTGCCCGTCCCTGTAGTTTATGGGATTGGAAAGCAATTTTCCATTATCATCAAGCAGACCGAAGTCAGCTCCCCAGGTATCTATGCCCATGGACCTTATACGGGGAAAATCCTTTACTGACTTCTGAATCCCGATCTTTAGCTCGGAGAACAGCCTCAGGAAATCCCAGTACAGGGTGCCTCCGGCAGATACGGGACGGTTGTCGAACCTGTGGGTGACTTTGAGGTCAAACCGTTTGCCGTCAAAACCGGCAACCGCAGCCCTTCCATTGCTGGCGCCATAATCAAATACAAGATAGTTCTTCTTATCCATATGAAAAATCCCCTTCTGGAGAAATAAATATCCATTGCCCTGCCGAAGGTCTTACCTGCCTGAACCTATTTTTTTAAGTACTTCCTCGGTTATCTTCTGTATCATCTCATGGCTGGAATCGGCTTTGCCATTTCCGTATACAGTCTCTTTTCCATAGGCATCCCTGTATACAAAACCGGTCGGGCATACATCCTTTGATTCTTCTATGGAGGCTATCTCTTCCCTGGTAAACCGCCTGTGTATGGAAAAGTCGGCTTTGGGATCATTTCCGAACATAGCCTGGCGGTATACCAGTATCTTAGCGCAGTTATTGGCTACTTCCGTATACATGAATGCATCATTTATGGTACCGCCGGCTGCAAAAGTCCCGTGATAGGGAAGACTGCATATAAGCGGAGCTTCCGGATCGGTCTCCCGCCTCTTCTTGAAATTCTTTACCACTTCCTCTGCCTGTTCCGTAGAGCCTGGAAGAACTTCCGGAGTATTGGTTATGGGCTGTTCGCCAAGTACTGCCCTGGTGCCTTCGGATACGGCAGGAAGGTCCATATGGGCCGCCCCGAAAGTCATTATAAAGATAGGGTGGCCATGGATGACCGCCCCTATATCGGGAAAATTATGATAGACATAATAATGGGTAGCAGCCTCGCGGGATATGGCATCCTTTTCCCCTATTATGGGAACTTTGCACATATCAGTCACTATGATATCATCTTCTTCCAGCTGCCACTGCTTGTCATGGCCGGTCCTCCTGGGGTTTATGTAAACCTTGTCCCCGTCGCGTACCGAGATATTTCCGCCGGAGGAATCGGTAAGCTCCCGGTCGTATAGTATCTTTCCTATCTCGCAGATGGATTTCCTGATGTTCCTTGTCTCTGTCATTTTCTTCCTTTATCCCATATTATTTTTGACCTTTTAAAATATATTACAATTTTAACACATTAGTATCAGGTTTATTACGGCAAAAGTTGCACCTTTTAAAATACTAAAGAAATCCCTTCCTGATTTTTTCAATATTTTCCCTGCTGTAACTGTCAATAATCATATCCGCCATGTCCAAAAAATCAGTGGCATAGGTATTGGATATGGCAATACATCTCATTCCGGCACTTCTGGCTGCTTTTATTCCTATAACCGAATCCTCGAATACAATACACTCCCCGGGCTCTACATTCATTGTTGAAGCAGCTTTCAGATATATCTCTGGGTCAGGTTTGCCATTCTTTACATGGTTCCTGGCCAGTTTGAGTCCAAAAAACCTGTCAAAGTCCAGCCTGGAGCAGATTATATCTACCTCCCTTATCCTGCTATTGGTAGCAAGCGCCAGCTTTACCCTGGACTGCAGGTATTCCAGAAGGCCGTAAACGCCCGGCACAGCTTCTACTTTCTTCTTCATATTCCTTACATATCTTTCCTTAAGGGTATTTTTTAAAGTCTGGCTGTATTCCATTCCGTTTCTTTCAAGGACTTCCCTTACCAGGTCCTTCCAGTTGAGCCCGAATATATCCTTTTTCTCCTTTTTGTTTATGGTAATACCCCTGTCTTTAAAGAAATCAATGGTTACCTTTTGGGCTATTTTTTCGCTGTCTGCGATTGTGCCGTCCATATCGAATATGGCCAGTTTTATCTTTTTTATTTTTCTATCCATAGTCCGGTTATTATATCATCACAGCCCTACATAAAAAATATGCCTGAACTCCTCAAAGCTTATGCCTGCCTCTCCCAGGTACCTGGGATCTTTGACTCCTTTTTTGCCGTCACCATGATAATCAGATCCCCCGGTAAAGAACTTCACCCTGTCTTTATATCTATCTTCTATTTCCTTCTTTATCTCTTCATTTGTTTTTTTACCCTTATAAGTGGTCTTATCATATGTATAGCATGATTCTATTCCGTCCAGCCCCCGGTCGAGAAGCTTCTGGATATAACCGTCCCTGGATATTTCTCCCGTGATCCGGGAGCTTACTGTCCCGTCTATAAGGTAAGGATGGGCCAGGACGGCAAGGCCTCCGCATTCATGGATAAGGTCAATAGCTTCAAGAGGGCTTATCTTTTCCCGCCTTACATTTAGATCCGGGTCATCCCTTACCATAAGCTTTGCCTTATCCCAGGAAGGGGCATAGCCTTTTCCCGCCATAAGCTCGAATATATGCTTTCTCTGGACATCATAGGGATCCCTGGACCGGATGTTTCCCCGGCAGTCTTTATAGGCCAGTATCTCTTTTTCATAATCTACCGGCATATTCCTTCCGGTGAGGACCCGGCATAGTTCCTTATATGCATCAGCCTTTGACTGTCTTGCCCTCTCCACCTCTTTTTTTATCAGCGGATCATCCCAGTCAAGCTCATATCCCAGTATATGGACATCATCGACATCAGTATCGCATGAAAACTCATAACCCAGCACCAGCCTCAGGCCCCGCGTCCTGGCATATGCTTTGATATCAACGGAATGACTGCCTTTATCTACGGTTATGAGAGGGTCTATATCATGGTCAGTTATAGCCACTGCTTTAAGTCCTGCCCGGACCGCCAGGTCCAGGAGTTCCCCGGGCGTATCATTGCCGTCAGACCTTGTTGTATGGCAGTGAAGGTCACACTCATAGTCTGGAGAGACTGTCATTATCCTGCCCTTTTGGCCAGCGACCTGCCCACGCTTCCGAATATATCTATATATGAACCCACCAGGTCCCTTATGGAATCCTTGACCATCCTTATGGCCTTTAAGGGCTCATACTCATAGATATTATCTTCTCTGTACCTTTTATGGGAGCAGTCGATATACTTCTTATATGCATCCAGATAAGCATTTTTCAGCTCTGTGGATATATTCATCTTGGAAGGATTATAGCTGATTATCTTTTTGAGCTCATCGGGAGGAAGATCGGAACATCCATGAATGACTATGGGGAAGGGACAGAGTTCCATTATCCTGGCCAGACGGGGAAAGTCCAGCCTGCACTGGCTCCTGTAATGGCCGTGCCTGGTACCGATTGCCACTGCCAGTGAGTCGACACCGGTAAGCTTTTGAAACTCTTTTGCTTTTATTGGTTCAGTAAGCAGTATATCATCATCCCGGACCTTTACATCTTCCTCACTTCCTCCGATGTGGCCCAGCTCACCTTCAACTGTAACGCCTTTTTTGTGAGCATATTCTACAATTTCTTTGGTTATCTCTACATTTTCTTCAAATGGCTTTGAGGACCCGTCTATCATGACCGAAGACCATCCGTAATCAATGCATTTCTTTATAATTTCCATATCGGTGCCATGGTCCAGGTTCATGGCAATGGGAACGGCTGTGCCTGCAGACAGCGATTTTACCAGCCTGGGAGGCATCTCGAAACCCATCTCTTCGACCGTACCCTGGGATGTCTGCACAATAACAGGGGAACCCTTTTCAACGGCAGCCCCTATCACTGCTTCCATGGACGTGAGGTCGACAATATTAAATGCCCCCACCACATAGCCCTTAAGCCTGGCTTCCCTGAGCATGTTTCCTGTGTTTATATAGGTCATAAGATCTTTCTAAAGCAATTTATTGCATATAAACATTTTATTTCATTTTCATTTATAACTATAGTATTTGTCTGCAATTAATACAAGAATTATATGCGCATTTTATTGCAGTATTGAACGGGATAATTTTCTTTCCTCCCCGATCAAAGTAAATTACTGAAAGAATATTGAAAGAATAGCGAAAGAATAATAAAATAGTCCTATGCAAAATATTAATCCTAAATATGAAATAAATAATAAAATTCTTTCCCTGCTTAATGATATATCACAAAGCCAGGGGGTATTAAATGCAAGCCAGATACCAGCTGAGGAATATATACACATTAATTCCCTGGCAAGCATTGATGCTGTCCATTATTCAACCAGGTTAGAGGGTAACAGATTAACCCATAAGCAGGTTGCCATGATCGTAACAGATAAGAAAAGTAAGAATATCGGTAAATATGAAAAAGATATCAAAGAAGTCATAAACTATGCGAAAGCCCGGAATTATCTTAGTCAGAATAAGATCCTGGCAAAAGAAATTGATAAAGACCTGGTGTTAAAAATACATTCTTTTTTGATGAATAAAATTGTAGTGGGGAAGCTAAAAGGTTATTACCGCCAGGCACAAAACGTTATCAAGGATGCTAAAACACATGATATGGTCTATATGCCGCCTGAAGCGGCAGATGTTCCAAAAATGATATCAAAATTATTTTCCTGGACCAAAAATTCATTAATAAATAATGCAAGCCCATTAATTACCGCAGCATTGTTTCATTACTATTTTGTTACAATTCATCCTTTTATGGATGGTAATGGCCGCTGCTCCAGGCTTATTACTAATTTTATCCTGAGTAAATACGGCTTTACAGTTTCCAGATATGCTTCTATAGAAAAAGTACATGAGCAAAATAAAATGGATTATTATAAGTACCTGAATAAGCATCAAGGTCAGCTTTTTTATGACATTCCTGAAAATATTGATTTAACGGATTGGCTCAGGTATTGGCTTACTTGTCTAAAAACTACCTATATTGAAGCTATTGAACGTATCCGGGCCAATATTCCTGACATTGACCTGGATGATAATCGCTTACAAAAAACTTATTCTCTATTTCTTAAACATAAAAGTTTGAAAGCTGCTGAATATCAGATACTAGT
>CAZDXU010000076.1:0-5256 GCA_964509585.1 uncultured Actinomycetota bacterium
GATTGACCATATAACTTTTGGTTCTATGGATATTGATCTTTCTGCAGTTGAACAGATAGAAGACCCCGGGCAGTTAAACACCATTTCCGGTATTATCCTTTATGCGCTGAAAATGGGATATATAGACGGTGACAATACAATCATGAAAATACTTGACCTTGTATTTAAAGATATCAAGTCAGAAAGCCTGGACATATTATCAGGGCACGCTGGACATCCGGGAAGCTATGCCTTTGCCAGGAAATTCGAGGCAGCATGCGCCATAAACCGTTTAAGAAGCCTCAAGGTTGAGCAAAAAATATAGGTGCACAAATGGCATGTCTGCCCGCTTGACTATACCAAGCTTTATAAATAATAACAGCTAAGCTGGCACGCCTGGAGGGATTCGTTCTTTCGTCTCGCCTATGGCTCGCTGCAGAGACGCAGACTCCCTCGACTTCGTCTCAGTCCGTCTTTTCGAATCCAGTGAACATGCACAAATGGCATGTCCACCCGCTTAGCCCAAGTTTCTGACCAACCGGCCGAAATAACCCCAAATTAGCCCATTTTTACATGCCCTTACCCCCTATATGGTGGGGTTTTTCCATAGGAGGGGTCAATGTAGTGACCTAATAATTTAGATATATAAAATATATGTATACACCGGGGATAAAATATTATATAATGTCATTATGTTTATCAGGCAGTATAAGACCAGAAACAAAAAGACAGGAAAAGTATATATAAAGCACCAGCTGGTGGAGTCCTACCGTACAGATGCTGGTCCCCGCCAGAGGGTGATCATGAACCTCGGAAGGCTAAAGCTTGATAAAAGCGACTGGAGAAAACTTGCCTTTGCCCTGGAGGGAAGGCTTTCCGGCCAGGAGGCCCTTATAGAAGAGCCCCATATAATCTCTGAGGCAGAAAGGGTGCTAGCCGGCTATGACTTCTACAAACTAAGAAAGAAAAGAAAATCCAGAGAAAAAGACCATCTTACCATAGACCTTAAAAAGATAGCCACCTCGGAGAACAGGAGCCTGGGGCCTGAGCTGGCTGCAGAGAGTGCCTGGAGTATGCTGGCTTTTGATAATATATTAAAAGATGCCGGCCTTGAGCCAGGATCGAGGACAATCGCCAAGGCGGCAATATTTGCCCGGCTGATACGCCCCTCAAGCGAGCTTTCGGCCTTAAAATGGATAAGAGAAATCTCATCTTTACCGGAGCTTACCAGCCCGGATCTTGCCCGGCTTAAAAAGGATCCCCTCTATGAGGTGGCAGATATATTACTGTACCACAAGGACAGGATAGAAGATTCCTTAAGGAAAAAGGAACAGGAGATATTTCCCCACAAGCACATACTCTTTCTCTATGATCTTACCAACACCTATCTTGAGGGGGATGCAAAGACTAACGGCTACGCAAAAAGGAGTAAGTCAAAGGACAGAAGGGGCGACCGGCCGCTAATCTGCCTGGCTCTTCTTGTAGACACCAGGGGATATCCAATATTCTCCCAGATATATCCCGGAAACACATCTGAGCCGGTAACGCTTGCCCAGGTGCTGGAAAGGCTCCAGGATGATGGGCAGAGGTCACTCCTATCGGTAAAGCCCACTATAGTGGCAGACAGGGGCATTGCCACCAAAGACAATATAGCCCTTCTTGAAGAGAAGGGCTATGACTACATAGTGATCGAAAGGAAAAGGACGCAGAATGGCTACATAGATGAGTTCAGGGACCTTGACGGTTTTAGCCAAGACAGAAGAGATGACGGTACCATCTATTTTAAAAAGGTTGCCTGTGGCAAAAAGGCAAGGCTTCTTGTGGCAAGCAGTGCCAGAAAAGATAAGGAAGAGGCCATGGACAAACTTAAGGAAGAAAGGTTTTTGGCCGATGCAGAAAGACTCAAAAGGTCAGTTGCCAAAAAAAATGTCATCCTTTCTGCCAAAGTACAGGTAAGGATCGGAAGGCTCCTCCAGAAATACCCCACAGTGGCAAAGTATTACGATATAGAGGTAGAGACTGACACTGAAGGTAAAAAGGTGCTTTCACTTATGGTGATAAAAAAGAAGGCAGAAAGGCAGAATAGAAACATACTTACCGGCTGCTATGTGATAGAGACGACGCATGCCGACATGAAGGATAAAGACATACTGGCCTCATACCACACCCTTACCAGGGTGGAAGCTGCATTCAGGTCTTTAAAGACAGACCTGGGGCTTCGCCCTGTATACCATCAGAAACAGGATAGATGCGCCGCACATCTTTTTATATCTGTCCTTGCCTACCATCTCCTAAATACCATAGAACTTAGACTTACCGGCAATGGAGAGCATAAGAGGTGGTCTACGGTAAAAGGTGAGCTTTCAACCCACGCAAGGACTACTGTCATTATGACCGACAGTGATGGGGGTATCCACCACGTAAGGGTTTCCTCAAGTCCCGAGCCTCATCAGAAGAGGGTGTATGATATGCTGGGGGCAAAGGATTCCCTGGGTAAGGTCCATCTAAAGCTATAGAAAGGTTGTAGTGACCAAATTTCGGGGGCTGTACCTTAAATATAGTGGGGTTTTATGGATTCGGTCAGAAACTTAGGCTAGCACTTCCGTATCTATCAGATCAAACTGATATAACTGGCACGCCTGGAGGGATTCGAACCCCCAACCTTCGGATTCGTAGTCCACTGCTCTATCCAATTGAGCTACAGGCGCGCGCCTTATATATTCTAAAAGATTTGGAGTTTTTTATCATCAGTTTATTATATTATTTTACAAACTCTCTGGTCCCGTCTTCCCGGATGTCGTCAATACTGTAATACCTGTCTTTCCAGTATATGCCTTTTCCATATTTTGCCTGCATAACAGAATTAACAGACAGTACTGCTATATAGACCATGGATAATGGATGAAGAAATATATCCACTAACTTGCTTTTGAACCTGAATGTCATGACGATCCTGATTATAAGGATAATCGAGACCTGGATAAAAAGGTTCATGTTGACCATAAGAGGCCATTCTAACAGTATCCCCAGAGGCAGGAAAATAAATGGGAACAGGAAGAGCAGCAATATCATAGTTATAACAGAAATAAGGCTTAAGATGTTGTAATTCATGGCAGCAAAGATGAATTTTGAGAAACCGGTGACAACCTGCCCGAACCCCTCATACATCCTGCAGTGAATATTCTTCCGGCCGTCAAAGACCCTAAATTTGAAGCCGCATTTTTTTACCTGCCTGGAAAGAGCTACATCTTCGACAATATCTTTCTTTATGTTCCTGTGTCCGCCAACCCGGTCATAGACTTTTTTCTTAAAAAGGAAGAACTGGCCGTTGGCTATACTGAGGCGGGGGCTTTTTATCTTCTTTACCAGGAAAAGCGGCAATAGGGCGAGAAGGGCAATATTTATAAATATGACCACCATCCTTTCATGTATGGAGACCATTATCTGCCTGGGGAAAACTGAGATCGCATCCAGTCCATTTGTTTCAAGGGCTGCCAGTGAAGAAGATACTGAATCAGGAAAATGGAGTGTATCCGCATCCGTGAAGATCAGGTATTCTCCCCTGGCCTCCCGGGAAAGCTGGTGGCAGGCATATGTTTTTCCCTTCCAGCCCCGTATAAGCGGTTTCCCCTTGATAAGCCTTATCCTTGCGTCCCTTCCGGACCATTTATTTACAATGTCGTTGGTTTTGTCGGACGAATTATCATCAAGCACAAGTATTTCAATATTACCATAATCCTGTCTGCCAAGGGACCTAAGGCACCCGCCGATTTTTTTTTCTTCATCTCTTGCCGGGATCAGCACAGATACAAGAGAGGGTTTATGGTAGAACTTTTCCGGAAGAGCATAATTTGATGGACTTCTGTATGAAATATTATTTATAATAAAGTTAAGCAGTATGATAAACAGCAGAGCTGTTATTATATACTGGTAATATGAAAAATAGTCCATCATAATTTCTATGACTATAGACTATTTTAGCACTAGATAGTTTTATGTAAATCAGGACCAGACTTTAACAGGTCTCTTTCAGTCAAGTGCATTAAGTTCCTTCAGCATACCGTCAAGGTCTATGCCGTAGGTCTTTGATATCTGTCCCAAAGTCAGTATCTTTGCCTCGTATGCAGCCATAGCGCAATGCAGGCATGGCAACTGATACTTAGATATAACTGCGCTGGTCTCAGGTTTTTTCATTACTTCTTCAAGCTTGGTATCTGCATTGTATTTTTCTGCCATAATAACCCCAAATCCTATAATTAATAATATCTTGTCATTTAAGCAATATCCTTTTACATCCAAGCCATTATATACTCCTGGCTTATATAGTCAAATAAAAGTTATACTACTATTGCTATAATTTTTATAGTAATTCATTCCAGCCCGCCTGTCAAGAAACCATGCTGCGGGCTATGGCTTATTCCAGCTCACTTTATTTTACAATGATACCTTAAATGATATCATCTATAATAGATGCTTCATCAATCGGTAATTGGAGGTAATATGATCACAGGCCTATCCCCGCAAAAATTAAGATTGAGTTTTGACCCCAAAAAGCTGGGGTGCAAGTCCACTGATGAGTTAAAGCCCCTGGAAGGTATTATCGGCCAGGAAAGGGCCGTTAGGGCTTTGAAACTTGGTCTTAATATAGGTAATAACGGATTTAATATTTTCGTGGCCGGATACACCGGCACCGGCAGGATGACAGGGGTCAGGGGTTTTGTAACAGAGCTGGCCCGCACAAAACCGGTGCCCCCGGACTGGTGCTATGTTAATAATTTCAGCGACTCCTATGAACCCATAGCCATTGAGCTTCCTCCTGGGAAGGGACGGGAATTTTCTGATGATGTGGACAGCCTCATAAGTTCTATAAGGGATCTTCTGCCCAGGACTTTTATCAGCAAGGATTATACAGATCAAAGGGAATCTATCACCAGCAGCATAAAGGAGGAAAAAGACAGGCTGATGCAGGATCTCCGCAAAGAAGCCCATCAGCAGGGTTTTGCCCTGAAATCTACCCAGATCGGGTTATTTATGGTTCCGGCCGTAGGGGGAAAACCTATGAGCCAGGAACAGTACATGAATCTTTCCCAGAAAGAAAAGGACGAGATACAGAAAAAGAAAGCCGGGATTAATAAAAAACTCCAGGATACGCTGAACCTGATAAGGAACCTGGACCGCAAGATCAATGAGGAGACCAATAAGCTTGACCAGGAAGTAGCTCTATTTGCTATTGAAAAATACCTTGATGATATCAGGGATAAATACCGTGAAAATGAC
>CAZDXU010000077.1:0-7298 GCA_964509585.1 uncultured Actinomycetota bacterium
TATGCTATACTTTTAACGAAATTTTAAGAAGAGGTGATAAAAATAGTGGGCGTTATCCCACTATTTTTTTGATTTAGAATTATTTAAAGGCAGCAGGTGGTTTTTGTGAACAAGCAGCTGATAGCGGCATTGTTAGAGCTGGAAAAGGAAAAAGGTATCAAGATGGATACCATAATAGAAGCCCTGGAACAGGCTCTGGCTTCTGCCTACAAAAGGAACTATCAGGTAGAATTTGAATGCAGGACAGACATAAATATAGAGACAGGCGAGATAAGGGTATTCCGGATCCTTGAAGAAGACGAAGTTGAAGACAGTGATAAGGACGAAGTCGAGGTCACCCCGGATAATTTTGGAAGGATAGCAGCCCAGACAGCCAAACAGGTCATAAGACAGAGGATCAAGGAAGCCGAAAGAGAGATAATGTATGATGAGTTCAAGGACCGGATAGGGGACCTTGTGACTGGAATTGTGCAGCAGAGTGATTCCCGGTTTACGCTGGTGGACCTGGGGAAGGTAGAAGCGCTGCTTCCTCAATACGAACAGGTGCCGGGAGAAAGGTACAGGCACGGTGAAAGGATCAAGTGTTATATATCTGATGTCAGGAAAACTACCAAGGGACCCCAGGTAATAGTATCGCGTTCCCATACGGGACTTATAAGGAGGCTTTTCGAGCTGGAAGTCCCCGAGATATATGAAGGCGTGGTAGAGATAATAAGCATTGCCAGGGAAGCAGGCTACAGGACAAAGATAGCAGTGAAGTCCAACGAGAAGAATGTAGACCCGGTGGGAGCCTGCGTGGGTCCCAAAGGTTCAAGGGTGAAGATGATAGTCGACGAACTGGGCGGCGAAAAAATTGATATAGTGGACTACAGTGAAGATGTAATATCCTATATCAAGAATTCATTAAGTCCTGCCCGCGTAAATAAGGTGCTTATAGACGAGGACAATAAATTTGCCCTTGTAGTGGTATCAAATGACCAGCTTTCGTTGGCAATAGGCAGGGAAGGGCAGAATGCCAGGCTGGCTGCCAGGCTTACCGGATGGAAGATCGATATAAAAAGCCAGAAGCAGTTTGAGGAAGAGCTGGCCGAAGCCAGGGAGGAAAGAATAAAAAGCCAGGAATCCGGAGAAGATGATGAAGGAATGACCAGCCGGGAACTCGAGGAAGATGCTGCAGAGGACGTACTGGCGGAAGCAGAGGAAGAAGCAGCCGTTAAAGACGACGATAAAGATAAATAGGCAGCAAGCTTTTATGGAAATATGAATAGGGAGTGATTGCGATTAAGGTTATTGAACTAGCTAAAGAAAAAAAATTAACTACTGATGATATTTTCGATCTATGCGACAGTCTCGGCATTGCCATAAAGAGCGAGATGTCTGTACTTAATGATTCACAGGTCAAGAAGATAGGATCAGCCATAAAAAGGGAAGCAAAAAGAAAACAAAAGGAAGCTGCCGAAAAAACCAAAAGAGAAGCAGAGAGGATAAAGGCAGAAGCCGAGGAGAAGAAAAAAGAAGCCGAACGGAATAAGAAAGAAGCCGCAAAGAGAGCCAGGGAGGCTGTCAGGAAAAAGGCTGAAGAGGAAAAGAAGAAGAAAGAAGCCGAAGAAGCCAGGAAAAAGGCTGAAGAGGAAAAGAAGAAGAAAGAAGAAGAAGAAGCCAGGAAAAAGGCTGAAGAGGAAAAGAAGAAGAAAGAAGAAGAAAAGAAGCTGCTGGAAGAAGCCAGGAAGCTGGAGGAGCTGGAAAAGAAGAAAAAGGGCGGAAAGAAAAAACCGTTAAAAAGCCCCAGGCAGAGCGATTTTAGTGAAAAGGAAGCTTTAAGGGAAAGCGTGGAAGAATCTCTTGAACTTGATGAGGATATAGGGTCTGCCGTAAAACCGGTAAAGAAGAAAACCGGCTGGGAAGAAGAAAAGAAGATAAGCATAAAAAGCGTACTGTCCAAAGAGCTTGATAAGGAAGAAAAAAGCGGTCGCCTCAAGGCAAGATTCCTGCAGAAAAAAAGAAAAGATACGGGCAAGGCGGTTAAAAAGACGGCCGGGAAAGATAAAGAGAGCTTTGAACAAGCAAAGAAGAAAAGACCCGGTATAAAAAAGGTGGTGGAGCTTCATGAAGGCATTACCATAAAGCAGCTCTCGGAAAGAGTGAACATTCCTTCAAATGAGATCATAAATGTGCTTTTCGGCATGGGCGAGGTACTTAGCATAAACCAGTCAATATCAAAAGATATAATAGAGCTTCTGGCAAATGAATATGATTTTAAATACCGAATAGTGGGATTTGAGGAAAAGCTGGAAGAAGTATACCAGGATGAGGAAAAAGACCTGGAAGAGAGGGCGCCTATAGTCACTGTCATGGGCCATGTGGACCATGGAAAGACAACGCTTTTGGATACCCTGAGGAAGACAGAAGTAGCCAGCAGCGAGGCAGGGGGAATAACCCAGCATATAGGAGCCTATCAGCTGGAGTATAATAACAGGAAAATTACTTTTATAGATACACCCGGTCATGAGGCTTTTACTTCAATAAGGGCCAGAGGGGCCAAAGTGACAGATATTGCAGTAGTAGTGGTGGCTGCCGACGACGGCATTATGCCCCAGACAGCGGAGGCGATCAATCACGCCAGGGATGCCGGGGTCCCCATTATAATCGCTATAAACAAGATAGACCTGCCCAATGCGAATCCGGAAAAAGTAAAACAGGGGCTTACTGAATATGAACTGGTGCCTGAGGAGTGGGGCGGCGAAACCATCGTAGTAGAGATATCTGCCAAGAATAATAAAAACCTGGAGGGGCTTCTGGAGATGATACTCCTGGTAGCAGACATGAATGAGATAAAGGGAAATCCTACAGCTGTGGGGACCGGTGTCATCATAGAGTCAAGAATGGAAAAAGGCATGGGTGCCGTCGGTTCCATAATAATAAAAAGGGGGAAAATAAAAGTGGGGGACTCCTTTGTAACCGGGGATGCTTACGGCAGGGTAAGGTCCATAAAAGACGAGAAAGGAAAAGACCTCAGTGAAGCATTATTATCCCAGCCGGTAATGATAACTGGTTTTTCCTCGGCGCCGCGGGCGGGAGACAGGATGTTTGTCGTCAAAAACGAGAAGGTTGCCAAAGAGCTTCTGGCCAAGAAGGAATATGACCAGAATATGATGCAGATGGGAGAATCCAAAAAGATAGTAACACTGGAAAACCTGGCAGAGATATCAGCCGAAGGCCAGTTAAAGAAGCTAAAGATAATACTTAAGGCAGAATCAGAGGGGTCAGTGGATGCGGTCCTGAAGTCGCTGGCCAAAATAGAGACTGAAGAGATAAAAATCGAAATAATACATAAGGGCATAGGGGCCATAACTGAGAGTGATATACTGCTGGCTTCTGCTGCCAATGCCATAACAATAGGTTTTGGAGTAGTCACAACTACCAAAGCCCTGTCCTTAAACGACCGGGAAAAAGTCGACATAAGGACATATACCATAATATATAAGCTTATAGATGATATAAAGCTTGCATTTGAAGGAATGCTTGAACCTGAGACCGTGGTAGTGGAAAAGGGCCGGGCAGAAGTCCGGGAAGTGTTCAAGGTCACCAGGATAGGAAAGGTAGCCGGTTCCTATATAACCGAGGGCGAAGTCGAGCGCGGCGACATGGCCCGGGTTGTCAGGGATGGAAGCATAGTCTATGAAGGAAAGGTCTCAACCCTGCAAAGGTTCAAGGATGATGTCAAAAAAGTTGCTTCAGGATATGAATGCGGTATAAGGCTGGACAATTACCAGGACGTAAAGAAGGATGATATACTTGAGTTTTTCGAGATAAAATAGCAGATCGGGTTACCAGTGGACAGGATAAAAAAACTCGCTACCGATATCAAGAGAGAGATCAGCTTTATAATAAACACCAGGATAAAGGACCCCCGGATCGGATTTATAACCATAACCGATGTCAGGCTTTCAGTTGACGGGAAATACCTGGACATTTATTTCAGCACCATGGGGAAGCCCCGTGATGCAGATATAAGCATGGATGCCCTGAAAAGATCCAGCGGATTTATAAAGAAGAACCTGGCCGGAAGGATGAGGCTGAGGAATATTCCCGAGCTGAAGTTTATTCATGATGATTCTATTGATAAGGGAATGAGGATAACCACCATACTGGAAAACATAAAACAGGATGATGAGAAAAAGGATTGACTGAGAATAATAATAAATCAGTTTTCGGCCGGGAACTGGCCGGAAGGATAATGCAGGAAACTGACTTCCTCATAATCACTCATATATTTCCGGACGGGGATGCCATAGGGTCATTGACCTCATTCCATAGTCTGGTGGTGTCCCTGGGAAAGAATTCGCAGATGGTCTGCAATAGCGAACTTCCCTATCAGTACAGTTTCCTTCCCGGGTACGGGGAGATAAAGAGCGCAGACCGGATAAAAGACATAGATAAAAAGAGATATACATGTATAGTACTGGACTGCGCCGATGAGGAGAGAACGGGAATGGATCTGGGAAGCCTCAGGGCAGCAGGCAGTTTTATCATAAATATAGACCACCACAAAAGTAATGACCTTTTCGGTGATATAAATATTGTAGACAGCCAAAAAGCCGCAACTACCGAGATGCTGTTTAATTTTATAGATAATTTTTTCGGGGACATCATGGACCATGAAATTGCCCTGGGCATTTATGTGGGCATACTGACTGATACAGGCAGGTTCCAGTACAGCAATACCACTTCCGATGTCCACTATATTGCAGGAAAACTGCTGGAATACGGCATATACCCGGCTGAGGTCTATGCACATATTTATGAAAACGATCCCCTGGGAAGGTTCGGGCTTATACGGGCAGTATTCAAAAGGATAGAATTTATAGAGCCTCTGGGGCTGATATATTCCTATGTCCTGGAAAAAGATTTTAAAAGGCTCGGGATCCCCTATTATTCACAGGACGGGATAATAGAGCTTCTAAGAAGTGCCAGAGGAGCCGAAGTCACTGCACTTATAAAACAGATAGGGCATTATTCCTATAGAATAAGCCTGAGGACATCTGCCGGGAATATAGACCTTTCCAGTATAGCTGCCGGTTTTGGAGGAGGAGGGCACAGGACGGCTTCCGCATATAAAGACACTGGCAGGCTTAAGCAGGTAATAGAAAGGCTCAAACATGCTGTGGGCAGGGAGTCGGGCAGATGATGCAAATACCCAGGTCCGGTCTGCTGAAACAGTTTCACGGCATAATATTGGCTGATAAAAAAAGCGGCATGACTTCCTATGACCTTATCCGAGAAATGAAAAAAGTTTTTTTTTAGATAAAATCGGCCATTCAGGCACGCTTGATCCCATGGCTTCAGGTTTGATGGTCCTCCTTATCAATAAGGCAACCAGGCTCTCTGATAATTTCTTAAAGCTTCCCAAGGAATATATTGCAGAAATAAGGTTTGGGATAGAGACCGACACCATGGATATGGAGGGCAGGATCACAGCTAGTTCCGATATCGAAGAGCTGGAATATGAAAAGTTAATTCATATACTATATCAATTTAAAGGCAGCATAGAACAGGTGCCGCCTATGTTTTCCGCCTTAAAACACAGGGGCCAGCCTCTATACAGGCTGGCCAGGAAAGGCAGGGAAGTTCCCAGGAAGGCCAGGACCATAAACATCCGGGAAATGGAAATACTGGAATTGAAACAGGACATTTTGACTATAAGGATAGGCTGCAGCTCGGGTACCTATATCAGGGCCCTGGCCCATGATATAGGCCAGGCTTACGGTACCGGCGCCGTACTTTCAGGATTAAGACGCACCAGGATAGGGGATATGGATGTGGAAAAGTCCGCTTCCCAGGAGGATATTGCCAGGCTTTCAAAAGCTGATATGCTGACAGGGGCCGGGGGATGGATAATAGGACTGGAGGAGCTTTTTAGCAGGGCTCCCGTACTGTATATAAAAGACCGCTATGCCGGACAGGTAAAAAACGGCAGCCGTCTTTCTGCCGGGATGCTGGCCAAAAGCGGCGATCTGCAAAAAGATCCGGAAGGAAAGGGAAGCCCTTTTGCCGGCATGGTCTCAGTGAGGTCAGCCGGCGGAGGACTCCTGGCAATACACAGGATAGAAGAAGGCCATGATAAAGACCAAAAACCGGACATGGATAAACTTTTTACTAAAAGTGTTGTAATTTTCTAATAATTAACTAGAATCAAGAAGTTCTTATTTTCATAAGGGAAATTGGCTTGGCAGAGAATATTAAAATAAATGATATAAGGAAAGCCGAATTTGCCGGGGCCGGTGCAGCCATGGTAATAGGATTTTTTGACGGCGTACACCGGGGTCACCAGGAAATAATAGGAAGATGCATAAAAAAAGCAGCAGAAACCGGCGGAATAAGTATTGCCCTTACTTTTGACAGGCCTCCGGTAAATATAATAAAAAACGGGATACATAAGAAACTGATACTGGCATATGAAGATAAGATCAGTATCATAGGAAGCCTGGGTATAGATATAATCGTTACCGTAGAAATAGATGAGGACTTTCTTAGTCTCACGCCTGAGTATTTCTGCCGGGATATACTGGCAGGATTATTTGATATCAAGCATCTTTATATAGGCCGTGGTTTCAGGTTCGGAAGAGGTGCGTCAGGCGATACTGCTTTTTTAAAAAGATATCTGGGAAACAGGGGTATAATGGTAAATGAAGTAGAACTGGTATACAGCCGGGGAACAGCTATTTCCAGCACCATGATAAGGAAATATTATTCAAATGGAAATATAAAAAGGATAAGACAGCTCCTGGGAAGGGATCCTTTCATCAGGGGAAAGGTAGTAAAGGGCGCCGGAAGGGGGACCAAACTGGGTATACCCACAGCAAATATGGAACCTGGCAACAGCCTGGTACTGCCGGAAGACGGAGTATATGCAGGTACAGTATCCGGATCAAAAAGCCCTGAAGAAAAAATGCCTTCAGTAATAAATATTGGCGATAATCCAACTTTCGGAGACAGTAAAAGGAGGGTCGAGAGCCATATACTTGATCTTGATAAAGACATGCACGGGTGGGAAATAAGGGTAGACTTCCTGGAAAGATTAAGAAGGGAAATACGGTTTAATAATCCGGATGAGCTGAAAAAACAGATCGCGGAAGATATAAAAATGACAAGGCGCTACTTTAATTAATATCCTGTTTAGAAAAATATGATATTGATTTAATTGTAATTATAAAATACTTATGATAAATTATAGTGCGGATGAATGAAGGAGGTGTAAGTAGAATTGACACTGGTTAAAGAAGAGAAACAGAAGATTA
>CAZDXU010000078.1:0-19569 GCA_964509585.1 uncultured Actinomycetota bacterium
ACCATCTCTTTCTTTGTCATGTGATATTGTTCCTTTCTTTCCATAGGTGACATTTTCGCTGAACAAAACTCACATGACAATATCACTGAACTACGACACCAATAAAGATCAAAAACTTGACAATTTTATATAATTAGTTAATATACTTATTAATTAAGATGCTTACTTAATTTAAATATACCGAATAACCATTAAAAAGGCGGGTTAATATGAAAAGTCCGGTCATAAAGAGGGCGGCACTGCTTGCCCTGGCAATTATATTGTCCTTAAGTTCCATATTGCTACTGTCCTGCAGGTCCGAGGGAGGTTTTTTTGGAGAGGAAGAGGGGCAGCTGGAGACATATGAGGCCAGGAGGGGAAGCATAATACAGACGGTATCAGCTTCGGGCAATATAGAATCCAGGTACAGCAACAGTTATTCGCTCAGGACTTCAGGTGAAGTGCTCAAAGCCCTGGAAGAGGGGGATAGTTTTTCTAAAGGTGACGTGCTCATGGAACTTAGCTCCCAGAGGAATCAATTGCTCATGATGCAGGCAGAAGAAAATATCAGGGTGTCAGAGGTGTCCCTGGAACTGGCCAGGCTGAGCTACCAGCAGGCCCTGGATGCCAACCATATAGCCGTACAGCTGGCAAACACTAATACGGAGCAGGCGGAACTGGCGGCGCAGAATGCATTCGAGTCTCTCGAAAGCGCAAACGGAATGTCTTCAAGATCCATAGAGAGTGCCAGTATCGCCCTGGAAAATTCACAGGAGATCTATGATGTAGCCAAAGACAGCCTGGTGCTTACTGATGTCCAGAAAAAACAGTTTGAGACCAATATTGAATCGGCAGAAGCAGCCTATGAATCAGCAAAAGCCCAGTCAAAGTCATCACAGGTATCTGCAGAGGGCGGATATGGGCAGGCAGTATTAAACCAGTCAACGGCATACTGGAGCGGTCTTTCCAGCACCCAGTCAGCCGAGACCCAGATAGCTGTCACAGTCAGGAATATTGAACAGGCAGAAGCACAGATCAATCTGGCCCGGATAAACTATGAGATCATAGCCATTGACAGCGATGCCCATATGATTTATGCACCCTATGACGGCATCGTGATGTCTTCGGTATATAAAGCAGGAGAATATGCCGGTCCGGGTATTCCAGCAATGGAGGTCGCCAGTAGTGAATTCGTGATAGTGTCTGAGGTAAACGAGACAGATATAATCAATATAGAAGCAGGCCAGGAAGTGGATATAGTTTTTGATGCCTACTACCTGGAACAGCTTAAGGGAAGCATACTTAAGGTATCTCCTGTTCCTACCAATATAGGGGGGATAATCTCTTATAAGGTAACGGTCGATCTCCCGCCCCAGGAAAGAGTCATTCTGCTGCCGGGACTTTCCTCCAGCCTGACTGTGACCACTTCGGATATTGAAGATGTGCTGTATATACCCATAGAGGCAGTCAGCGAGCAGGAGGGTATCCAGTCTGTGGATGTCCTGCTTGAAGACGGCAGCACCGAAAAGAGAAAAGTAGAGACAGGTATATTCAATTATGATTTTATCGAGATAAAGTCAGGACTTTCTGAAGGGGATATAGTGGTATTATCCGGCCTGGAATAATTATTTTTATCGGGATAAGCGCAGGGATATAGATGCAAGATAATAAACTAATAATAAAGATCAGGCAGATGAAAAAAATATACAGGATCGGCAGCATAACCGTTCCCGCATTAAATGGTGTGGAGCTGGATGTGGCTCCCGGGGAATTTGCCTCCATAATGGGACCATCCGGTTCCGGTAAATCCACACTTATGAATATTATAGGAGCCCTGGACATACCCACCACCGGAAGCTACCTGCTTGATGGTGTGGATGTGGGAAAATTAAATGATAATGAACTGGCGGCCATCAGGAACAAGAAGGTGGGTTTTGTGTTCCAGACATACAACCTGCTTTCCCGGGCAGATGTATATGACAATGTGGAACTTCCGCTTATATATACCAGTGACAGAGTCAGGAATAAAAAGGCAAGGATACTTGATGCCATAGAATCAGTAGGCCTTACCGACTGGATAAAACACAGGCCAAATGAGCTTTCGGGGGGCCAGAAACAGAGGGTAGCCATAGCCAGGGCCCTGGTAAACAATCCTTCCATTATCCTGGCAGACGAGCCTACGGGAAACCTGGACTCCAGGACCGGCGAAGAGATAATGGGCATATTCCAGAGATTGAACCGGGAAGGAAAGACCATCCTTCTTGTGACCCACGAGATGGATATAGCCAGGCATACAGAGCGTATAATCTATCTCAGAGACGGTGTCATAAGCGGCCAGGAAGCGGTAGCTGAACGATTAATAGCAGAGGATATGCTGGCAGAGATGCCCAGACTGGAAGATAGGATATGAGAGGATTTATAGAGAATATAAAGATAGCATTCCGTTCCCTGTTTCTAAACAAGACCAGGTCATTTTTGACCATGCTGGGTATTATTATAGGAGTAGGCGCGGTGGTGGCCATGCTTTCCATAGGGACCGGGGCACAGGAATCGGTTATAAGCAGTGTCCAGGATATAGGGTCAAACCTTATAATAATATCACCGGGGAATCCCGAGGAAGAGCAGCAGATGATGGGGCCGCAGATGATGTTTACAGGCGATACTGCCGAGCTGGGGCCCGATGATGTCAGGTCTATTGAAAGGGAGGCGGAGCTGGTTACAGTAGTGGCTCCTGTTGTATTCGGCGGGGGAATAGTGTCATACCTTAACAAGAATACCCAGCCCCAGATATATTCTTCTACCGAGAACGGGCTGGAACTCTATAATATGGATATCGAGAGAGGCAGTTTCTATAACCGGGGAGATGTCTCAAGTTCTTCCAATGTAGCTGTTATAGGACAGACAGTTGTAAAAAAACTTTTTAATAATATAGATCCCATAGGAAAGATAATAAAGATAAACGGCCAGAATTTCAAAGTAATAGGCATCCTGGAGCCGCGGGGGACAGACTCATTTGGAAATGACCAGGACAATGTGGTATCCATTCCCGTCACCACTGCCCAGTCAAAACTATTTGGTTCCGGCTCCTATGACATGATACTGACCCAGAGCATAAATGAAGAATCAATAGACGATGCTACGGAAGAGATAGAGGAGGTACTGAGGCGGAGCAGGGGCATAAGGATAGGGGAGAAAAATGACTTCAGGGTGCGAAACCAGACACAGCTTTTGGATGTGGTAAGCACCATTACCGGCATATTTACGGTTGTCATAGCCGGGATTGCCAGCATATCCCTCCTGGTGGGGGGCATCGGCATAATGAACATAATGCTGGTATCAGTCACAGAAAGGACCAGGGAGATCGGCATCAGGAAAGCCATAGGGGCAAAGAACAGGGATATACTGGTCCAGTTCCTGGTAGAAAGCATAGTCCTGAGCGTCACCGGAGGCATATCAGGGATACTGTTTGCCGTGCTCATCTCTATTATCTTAAACAATTTTACGGTTTTAGAGACAAGCATTACCACTATGCCCATAATAATAGCCCTGAGCTTTTCAACCGCCGTAGGACTGTTTTTCGGCATATATCCGGCGATGAGGGCAGCAAGGCTGAATCCTATCGACGCTTTAAGATATGAGTAGGGAAGGATAAGATGGAAAACAGGGAGGAGGTAATCGGTAATATATTTGAGAATATATATATTTTAAGGCAAAAGATAGCTTCCAGCATGAGCCTTCCCTTAAAACACATTCCCCTTACATATTCACAGTGGCAGGTGGTGAACCATGTCAGAAAACAAAAAAAGATCAGTATTAAGGAACTGGCGGCCCTACAGGACATAACCAGCAGCGCAGCTACCCAGATAGTGGACGGACTGGTAAAAAAAGGATTTCTGGTACGGGAAAGGAGCATCGAAGACAGGAGGGTGCAGAAGATAACCCTTTCCAGGAAATCATTTATGCAGCTGGAAAAAAGCATGAAAAAAATATGCCCTATCTTTGAAGCGCTTGATGACGAGGAGCTGATCGACTACTGCCGGCTCACCGCCAAGCTTGCCGGCAAGTAAAAAAATTTTTCCCAGCCTGTCAGAAAAATATAAGGAAGATACCTACCGCAAGGCAGCCGCTCATCTTTCCCAGGGATGAACCGAGGACTGTCCTGGTGGCATCTATGCCTTTGGAATGAAGGAATTCCGACAGGTTTCCCTCAAAATAACCGGCTACTGCGTCAGATATGGCATTTCCCACTATAGCTCCAGCCAGTGCCCCCACCGCTCCAAACAGTTCTGCTCCGATTATCGCCGGTATGATAAGTATAAGGTTGTCGGTCAGTCCGAATATTATATCAGGCAGCATTTTCTTCAGGTCTATCCTTAAGAAGTATGCTATAAGCAGCGGGATAAATCCCAGGGCAAATATTATAAGGCTGGAAAACCTGCCCAGGCGCATAGCATAAAAAGCAATAATTGCAGTGAATATGGATAAAAGGAGCACGATTATGGTTTCCATTATCTTCTTTTCGCTTCGCTTATTTATTTTCCTCCTCAGTCTTCTGATCACTTTTTCCCCTATCTTTATTATTGATATACATATTATACATGCCAGCTTCCTTTAACAAAATATTGCAAAATAATAAGAACAGGAGTACAATACCTATAAATTCTATAGTATTAGTAGTAATAAAAGAAAGGAATTAGATCTATGAGAATAGTAAGGACACTTCTGAGATGGGTATTGGGATTACTGCTTATCTGGCCTTTTTTTGACAAACTCTTTGGTCTGGGGTATACCACGGCTCCGGAAGCTGCATGGATAAGGGGAGGATCGCCTACTGCAGGATTTCTTCAATTCGGGTCAACAGGACCATTTTCACAAATATATAACAGCATCGGAGGAAGTGCGGTTGTAGACTGGCTGTTCATGCTATGTCTTTTATTTGCGGGTACGGCACTTATACTGGGCATAGGCCTGAGGATAGCTGCTGTTGCCGGGGGACTCTTGATGCTTTTGATGTGGTCGGCAGTTTTACCCAAGGAACATAATTTTTTCCTTATGGACGAACACCTGGTATATTTATTAATACTGCAGGTAATAGGATTCGGTTTTAAAAGGGAAGAACAGTGGGCCGGACTGGGTAAATGGTGGAGTAATACCACACTGGTAAAAAAAGCGCCGTTTTTAAAATAAAGATTAAAACAAAATAATTATTATCATCATAGGGCCCGGAACAATCCGGTCCCTATTCATTTACAAGAAGCGCTGCTTCATCAAGGATCTTTGCAGTCATATTTTGGTCTGTGGAGAGGAGCCTCATCATCTCTTCTGCATCCAGGGCTATTAGGTCCTGTACGGTGATGATGCCTGATGAAAAAAGTTTTAGGCTATTTTTTTTATTTATACCGGGAAGGATGCTTACAGGATAAAGCTTTTTATGTTCGACATAATACTGAAGGTTTCTTTCTTCAGGGTATTGCCAGGCAAGTATTTTCATCTTGACGCAGGATGCGTACTTTATGGCATCCCTGGTGGCCTTTGTGTTGGTGATCAGCCATCCCTGGTAATGGTTTTTCTCTCCGGGGTGTTTTTTATAAGCTTTTTCGATATCTACGAACCTGGCATGCACATATAGTGCAGTCTTTACATTGGAATAAGTCCCCCGGTGATTATGATATTTACACTCGCACAAAAATACCAGATTGTCCTTTATAGCCACCACATCGACTTCATGGTCGACGCAGCATCCGCTTATCGTCTGGCCCACTTTTGTCCTGTACCCATAAGCAGAAAGTATCCTGGCGATATATTTTTCAAAGATAAAACCCTGGGGCCCCAGGTCCATCATAGCTTTTTTAAGAGAATACCTTATTGCCAGCCTGTGTTCCATGCTGTCCAGAAGATCATGTGCCATCCTGTGGATCTCTTCTGTGGTAGTACCATCTTGTATTCTATCTTTAATGCTGTCATAAGCTTTTTCAGCCTGTTTTCTGGTGCTTCCGGATCTTACCAGGGAATTTATTATCTTTTCCGGATCTATTTTCTCTAGATCCCCGCCTGATTTTATCACAAAACCGTCTAGTCTCATTTTATGGGCCCCAATTGCTATTATGAAATTTTTACCATTTTAACAGATTTGTGCTTATGGGGCCAAACTTGTTTTACAGCTGTTTATCCTTTGCCGCCCGGTTTTGCAGTGATGATGATTGCTTAGCAGGTCATAATACGAACAGTTATAAAATTATCAAGAAATCTCTTTAAAAATATTTTTATATGTATTAAAATAATAACTACTAATAATTAGTATATTATTAGTACTAGAGTTGTTTCAGCCTTTCTGATCCGGCAAACATGAAAGGGTGTTTATGGTACTGATAGAATTGAAGGAAGAAAGCTCCAGATTTCTCTGTACTGACTGCAACAGAACGATTTTCAATGGCCGGAACTTCCTGATAAGCAAAAAGGACCTTCCCCGAAGCCGGTTATCCATGTCCGGCGGCAGCATTCACTATAGCTGTATATGCGGTTCAAGGTATGAGCTTATTAAAAGTTCCAACCCGGCGTTCAGCGACCAGCTGAAGTTCAAGCATGTAAAAGTAGTCGAGCCGGAATATGCCCTATAGGAGTTTACGCTGAGCTCCGCAGGCTGGTACTTGCAGTCTGAAAGACCCTGCTGATACAGGGGCAGGGTGATCTTGATCTGCCCCGGATATAGTTCCTCATATATAATAAATGCAGTTTATTGCTGTCTGGGGAGGGAAATGGAGAGAATAGCAATAGTCACAGACAGCACCTCAGACCTGCCGACGGGAATTGCCTGCCAATACGGTATACACATAATCCCTCTTTCAGTTGTATTTGAAGGTAAAAAATATATTGATGACGGAAAATTTTATATACCATGAATCTTGTCTGGGACCTCCGGTCTCGTATCTGGAAATCATAAAAGACCAGGTAAAAATACAGTACAGGGCCAGGCCGCAGCTTATGGCAGCAGCTGAAACGGTAACTGCAGGAGCATTTTGCTGCCTTTATGATGAAACGATTCCCTGAAATATGGATTATTTCATAAATATCTAATAAGATATCAATGACCTGTATTCTTAATACTTTGTCATATATGCCATATGATCTTAAAGGAGGTTCTGATGGCAGAGAATAAAAGCAAGAATCCGGCCGAGAGCTTCGGTGAGCTGGTAAAAGAGTTCGGTGATGCCGTGGGCAAGATCTTTGATGATCCCGAACTTAAAGAAAAGGCCAGGGAATTCGGTGAAAGCGCATCAAAGTCGGCAAAGCAGTTTGGGAGCCGGTTCAAGGATGAAGAAGTAAAAGAAAAATTCAGGGGAGTAGGCCAGGCTGCCAGGGACTTTGGCAATAGCGTATCTGAATATTTCAGGGACGGCGATAAAGAGGACAAGAAGGCCGGGGATAAAAAAAAAGATGAATGGGAAAACAAGATAGATGAAAAGGTAGAAGAGTTTTCCCGCAGGGCAGACAGGGCCGGCAGGGAACTGGGCCAGAAGATGGAAAAAGCGGGAGAAAAGGTCGACAGATACTTCAAGGAGACCAGGGGCGGAAGGATAACCGGATATGCATTTTCCATATTCTTCGGGACGCTTTTTTTGGTATTCTTATATTACTACAACCATTATATAGCCTTATATAATAATATAGACGGAACCTGGATTAGATATCCTTTGCTTACCGGGGATTTTGACAGGTGGCTCCCCATAGCCGTAACTGCGCTTCTGGCATCCATAATCGGAAATATAATACTCATAATATATGACGGATATTTCTTCAGGCAGGTAATCCAGATAGTCATGGATATTTTCAGCCTGGCTGCAGTGATATCGCTTCTGGCCATATTCCCCTTTGATTTTTCCGTTATGCCGGGAAATGACCTTTCAGGGCTGATTAATCCCATTGTGACAGTAGTGCTTATCATCATAAGCATCGGTATCGGTATAGGCATACTGGTACGCTTTATAAAGATGATCGTGGGAATAGTAAAAGCAGCTGATAGACCAGATGGAAGATGAGTAAATGTAAGAAAACCCGGAATATGACCCAAGTGATTATCCGGGAATTCAGGCATTATCAAGACACTGTTTTTTCCATCCTGGATGAGCTGGAACTGGCAAAATGGCTGGAAAAGCCAAAAAGGGTGATAATAAAGCCCAACCTGCTGCAGGATGCTCCGCCGCCATGCACTACTGATGTCAGATGCGTTGAGGCAGTAGCCCGGTATATAAGGGAAAAGATCCCCGGCAAGGAAATAATCATCCTTGAGGGCTCCGGAGGCTGCGAGACTGCCCAGGCCTATAGTGCCCTTGGATATGAAAAAATGGCTATGTCCTTGAAGCTGGAGCTTGTGGACGTGGATAATACGGGGCTGGTAAGGATGAAAGATGCTGCGGCCCGGGCATATAAGGAAATATTTCTTCCAGGCATAATTTTTGACAGCTTCCTTATTTCTGTTCCAACACTCAAGGACCACTCCATAACCGGGGTAACGCTTTCGTTGAAAAACCTCATCGGACTGCTGCCGGAAAAGCATTATGGAAATTACTGGAGTTACAGGAGGAGCGATGTACACCGGGTGGGAGTAGACAGTGCAGTTTATGACCTGGCCAGGTATATCGATATAGGATTGAGCATCATAGACGGCAGGCTGGGGCAGCAGGGCAGCCACCTGGCGGGCGGAAGGCACTGCGACCCTTACAAGAATGTGATATTGGGCAGCTATGATGCGCTGGAAGCAGATAAAAAAGGCGCTGAAATACTGGGCCATGACTGGAAAGACATAGAACACCTGGTGATGATAGGAAAAGACAATGGAAGATAGCTGCAGGATATCAATACACAGGTGCGCCGAATATGATAAGGGATCCATAAAGCGGATCTTAGGGCTGAGCTTTGACGGACTTGGAGGCATAAGGGATATACTTTCAGATGCCGGCAGCATATGTATAAAACCAAATCTTCTTTTGCCGGCACCTCCGGAACAGGCGATAATCACCCACCCTGTTTTTGTGGAAGCTGTGGTAGAACTGGTCTCGGAGATCACAGGAAGGCCCCAGGACATATTGATAGCAGACAGTTTTTCACCGGCTGTGCCATATACTGAGAAAGGTATACGCCGCATGTATGCGGAATCGGGATTGGCGGATATGGCAGAAAGGACAGGCTGCCGGCTTAATTATTCTACAGAATACTCTACAGTCTCCAATCCCGAAGGAATATTCCTTAAGAAGATCGAAGTAATAAAGCCAATATTGGAATCAGATATAATAATCAACCTGCCCAAGTTCAAGACCCACAATCTTACCGGCATAACCGGAGCGGTGAAGAACATGTTTGGGGCAGTACCCGGCTTCACTAAGGTAGGGTACCACCTCAGATACGAGAGACTGGCCGATTTTGCCGGCATGCTAATAGATCTTTGCAGCCTGGTCAAGCCGATACTTAATATAATGGACGGCATACTGGGGATGGAGGGCGACGGTCCCGGCAGGTCAGGTACACCCAGGCAAATAGGGCTCATAATGGTATCCCAAAATGCCCTGGTAATGGATAAGGTCATGGGAAGGATAGCAGGACTGGATGAAGACCTTAATCCATTCCTGGAAGCATTGAGGGAAAATGGGGTCAGTGACTATGATTGGGATAGAATAAAAATAATGGGGGAGAAACTGGAAGATGTGGTCATAGATGATTTCATCCTTCCCAGGACAGCAGGCCAGAAAAGACTGGTGGAGAATAAATTTGCCTCAAGGTATATAGTGCCTTTTGTCAGGAATGCCCTTAATCCCTATCCATATGCAGATCCGGCCAGGTGTGACGGCTGCATGACCTGTCAGGAAGTATGCCCCGTCAGGGTCATAAACTGTGACGGTAAAAAGGTCGATATTGACAGGTCCAGGTGCATAAGGTGCTTCTGCTGCGCCGAGATGTGTCCCCGGGGAGCTATTGAGCCAAGATATTCATTCGCGGCAGATATGATACTTAACCGCCTTGGATTCGGCGGCAAAAAGAAGTAAATACCTAAAATGCGCAGTTATTTCCTGAAAAAACCGGAAATAATCTCCTGCAGCTTCCTGTTTTTCAGTATTTTACTTGAGTGGAAGTTGTTTACCCAGATGATCTGCGGTCTCCCCAGTTCCTTCCAGAGATATTGGGAAGATCTCCTGGAAAAATACATATCCAGCCTGGAATTTATCATAAGTATCCTCCGGGGGTCGATCATATGGGCGAATGCCATGGGGTCGCAGAGAAAACATGCTTTGGGAGTGACATCCTTTAATCTATCCAGACCCTCAAGACCGGCAGTCAATCCATTTTTTCCGGTTTTTTTAAATTCTGCCAGGAATGCGGGAAATTCCCTGTAGGCCTTCCTGCATTCGGTCCGTTTTTTACCGGTGCTGTTCCTGGAGCAGTCGCCTTTGAGTATATACCTCAAAACACCCTTCCAGTGTATCTCTTCCCAGTTTCCCCCACCCATAAGAAGGGAAGCCCTGTCTATCCTTTCATCAAAAGCCGCCGCCAGTGTGGAGACCATGCAGCCCATACTGATACCGCATAAATATATCCTTTCAGGTTTTAAAATAGCCAGGCCGATATCTAGGAGCCGTCTTATGTCTGCTACTGCCTGGTGAAAGAAGTCCAGGGTCTGGATATCATCAAAACCGATCAGACTTTCACCGCTGGACTCACCCGCCGGGGTTCTTTCAAGATGCAATGGGAGATTTATGAAAATAGTTGCCATACCTTTTTCTGCCATGGAGGAAGCAAAAACATTATAATTTTCCAGGTGTCTGGCGGCAAAACCATGCACCAGTATCAGCATCTCTTCTGAGGCTTCCGGTTTCACTCCGGGGTTTTCATCTTTCTGGAATATCCGGGCATGTACTGTATCATTTTCTTCAATACCTGTGGCGCAGGGTGAGGGAAAAGAAAGATCATAGACCAGGATGCCTTGTGAATTTTTAGGCAGCGATATGCTATAAGCCCCGCTGACTAAGGGTTTTTTATTGTATTCATAGAGTCCCATATATCATATTTAAATAGTAAATCAAGCTAAAATCAATAAAAGATCTGACATTGTAACAGTTTTATTGGACATGCACCTATGTTTTTAATAGGATATTAATATATGTTTTATATTATTTAAAACAGTTTGTATAATATACCTTAAAGATTAATAAACAAAATGATTAGAGATGGAGGATCAAGATGAACGATAATGATTCCAATACTTTGAAAGGTATTTTTGTAGGGATGGCTATCGGTTTTGTGGCAGGAGCTGTGACAGCTATGTTCCTTACTACTAAGACCGGCGAAGAGCTGAGGGGCGACATAAGGAAAGCAGCAATTGATGTAAAGAACAAAGCGGAAGCCCAGGCTGGCAAGATCAAGGACCTTAGCCGGGAGAAATACAGCGAGATAGTAGACAATATCCTTGACGGCTATAATAAGGTAAGGGATTTTACAGAAAAAGAGATAGAACTTATAAAAAAGATAGTCACCGAGCAGAAGGAAGTCGTCTCCAAGAAATAAGATATTAATACAGCTCCAGGATGCACGATATAATAATGCTTTCCAATAGGTATGCGGAGGTTCTGGGAGCTGTATTTTTTATATCCGGGATCCGGCCGGAAGGTTGCTTTAAATGGCAGGTAAAAGCGCATCTATCGATTATGGCAAATGTGATTTTAGCTACTGTGAAGACGGTATCTGCAGGGCGATGCGGGTCTGTGAAAAAAAAGTGTTAAAACAGGAAGCACCTTTCGAGACGCCCTATATAGTCATAAATATGTGTTCCGGATGTAATAAATGCATATCTGCCTGCCCCGCAGGCGCCATAAAAAGGTCAAAATAGGTAAAGGAGGCCAATATGCCAAAGCAGAGACAGACATATCCTCTCCTGGGGATGACATGTGCTGCATGCGTGAGGAAAATAGAGAAAGTTCTTGAAAAGACCCGGGGGATAGAGGATGTAAGTGTGAATTATGCTTCGGAAAGTGCTGCTATCAGCTATGATGATGAGATTATAGATATAAAGGCGATAAAAGATATTATCAAAGATTTAGGATATGAGCTCCTGACCTGATAAATATGAGTATTTCCAACAGGCTTCTTATCCAGGATAAGAAGCAGCAGTATGAAAAAAAGAGGACTGAAGTCCTGCTGCGAAAATTGATAATCGGCGCGGTCCTGGCAGTTATTATAATGCTGGGGTCTATGAACCTTATACCGGGTCTTTCACGCCTGTCTACAGAAACCAGGAATATCATAATATTTATACTTGCCTGCCCGGTACAGTTCTGGATAGGGGCGCAGTTCTACCGGGGACTGGTGTCTGTATTCAAATACAGGGTTGCCGATATGAATACCCTTATTGCCGTAGGGACCCTTTCTGCATTCATATACAGCACCATAGTCACATTTTTCCCTGGAATATTCAGCGGTACCGGAACAGAGACATATATATATTTTGATACTGCTGCCATGATAATAGTACTCATACTCCTGGGAAGATATTTTGAGACCAGGGCAAGATCAAGGGCATCCGGGGCGATAAAAAGACTGCTGGACCTCCAGGTCAGGCAGGCTACCGTGATAAGGGATGGCAGGCAGGTACAGGCCGATATCGATTCAGTAGAGAAAGGGGAGCTGGTCCTGGTAAAGCCCGGTGAAAAAGTACCCCTGGACGGGATAATAACCGAAGGCAGTCCTTCCATAGATGAATCCATGATATCAGGAGAATCCATACCGGTAGAAAAAAGCATGGGTGACGGGGTTACAGGGGCCACCGTGAACTTGAGCGGTTCATTCAAATTCAGGGTGACCCATACCGGATCCGATACATTCCTGGCCATGATAATAAAGATGGTGGAAGATGCCCAGTCTTCCAAAGCCCCCATACAGAGGCTTGCAGACAAGGTGGCAGGCTACTTTGTACCGGGAGTCATAGGTATTGCCGTACTTACATTTCTGCTGTGGTTTTTTCTGGGGCCGCAGCCGGTCGCTGCCAATTCCCTGGTAAGGTTTGTAGCAGTCCTTATAGTCGCATGTCCCTGCGCCCTGGGTCTGGCAACCCCCACCGCCATAATAGTGGGTACAGGCAGGGGAGCCGAGAATGGCATATTTATAAGGGATGCCCGCAGCCTGGAGATAGCCCACAGGCTCACCACCATAGTATTTGACAAGACAGGCACCCTGACAGAAGGCAGACCCCGGGTAAGGAAGGTCCTGGTCCTGGAAGGTTCTCCTGTAAAGGAAAAGGAGAGACTTCTATTTCTGGCAGCTTCCTCGGAACTGCATTCGGAACATCCGCTGGGGAAAGCCATAGTGGAGAAGGCGGAAGAGTCCGGCATAGAGCTTCAGCAGCCTTCCGGTTTTAAGTCTTATGCCGGGAAGGGAATTGCTGCAGAAGTAGACGGGCACAGGCTGTTAAAAGGCAACAGGCTGCTTATGGAGAAAGAGGGTGTCCTCATGCAGCCGTACGGGCATATGGCGGAAGAGATATCCTCCGGGGGAGAGACTGCGGTATATGTGGCAGTAGACGGGACTGCAGCAGGCATAATATCGCTGGCTGATAACCTGAAGCCTAATGCGGGGAAAATCGTAGCAGGCCTTAAGGAGATGGGGCTGGAAGTGGTCCTTATAACAGGAGATAACCGGTTTACCGCAGAAGCCATAGCTTCCCGGGCCGGTATTGATAAAGTATATGCCGAAGTCCTTCCCGGCCAGAAAGCTGACAGGGTAAAAGAGCTTCAGGAAAGCGGAGAGATGGTGGCCATGGTGGGAGACGGAATTAATGATGCCCCGGCACTTGTCCAGTCCGATATGGGCATAGCCCTGGGAACCGGGACTGACATAGCCATAGAGTCAGGCAAGATAATCCTGACCGGAGGAGACCTGCAGGGAGTCATTAATGCAATAAGCCTTTCCAGGCGGACAGTAAGGATTATTAAGCAGAACCTTTTCTGGGCTTTCTTCTACAATATACTGCTGATACCGGTAGCAGCGGGAGCCCTTTATCCTTTTTTCGGCATACAGATCAGCCCTATTTTTGCAGCAGGGGCTATGGCCTTCAGCAGCATATCCGTAGTAAGCAATTCACTGCGTCTCAGAAGGACAAGGTTTTAATAGAAATAATAATAGGATTGTGATCAGGGAAGGAAAATGGGCAAAGGAAAAAAGATAATAATAATAGGCGGCATAGCCGCCGGGACCGCAGCTGCAGCCAAGTGCAGGAGGATGGATGAGGAGCTGGAAATAGTACTTTATGAGAAAGATAAATACATATCCTATGGGACATGCGGCCTTCCTTATTTTGTGTCGGGAAAGATCCCCGGCATAAACAAACTTTTGATAAACACTCCGGAGCATTTTGCAAAAAGGTTCAATATCGATGTCAGGACCAGGCATGAAGTATTGAAGATAATCCCGGAAGATAAAAAGATCCAGGCAAAGGACCTTAAAAGTGGAAGCCTGTCACATGACAGCTATGACCGGCTAATACTGGCTACTGGTTCAGATCCTGTCAAGATACCGCTAGAAGGCTGCGATGCAGAGAATGTCTTTACTTTAAAGACCATAAAAGATGCTATAAAGCTCAAGGGCTTTTTGGGCAAAGATAATAACGGTAGAGAGAAAAGCGCGGTCATAATAGGAGGAGGTTTTATCGGGCTGGAACTTATCGAGGCTTTTATGGAATACGGTTATAAAGTCAGCATAGTTGAAAAGATGGACCAGCTGCTGCCTGCATTTGACCGGGAGATAATAGAATACCTGGAAAATTATCTCGATAGCCAGAAGGTCGCGGTCTTTAAACAGGAAGAAGCAGCCCGGCTCAACAGGGATAAAAACGGCCTGGTAGATTTTGTAGAGACCAGGGGAGGAAAGAAACTGGCGGCTGACCTGGTATTTTTCGGCATAGGAGTAAGGCCAAATACAGGGCTTGCCCGGGAATGCGGCATAAGGACCGGTGATTCCGGAGCTATAGAGGTAGACAGCTCCATGCGGACCAGCACTGATGATATTTATGCGGTGGGAGACTGCTGCCAGTGCAGAAATATTATCTCAGGAGACCAGCGTTCTTATAATCTTGCCTCTATTGCCAACCGCCAGGGAAGGACTGCCGGCTATAATGCAGCCGGGGGCAGTGAAGTTTTCTCCGGCAGCAATATAACCTCTATGATCAGGGTCCTGGATGTTGCCATAGGAAAGACAGGCCTGGGCTACAGGGAAGCAGAAGCCTGCGGACATGATGCAGCCTATATAGAACTTCATTATAATTCCCATGCCGGATATTACCCCGGCGCACAGCTCATGCATTGCCTGGCGGTCTATGATAAAAGTACGGGAAGGCTCCTGGGGATGCAGGCAATTGGAAGGGATGGCATAGACAAGAGAATAGATATCGCAGCGGCTGCCATAGGCAACGGCATGGATATCCATCAGCTGGCTGAGCTGGACCTGAGTTACCAGCCTGCCTACGGGTCGGCAAGGGATGTCCTGAATATCATGGGGATGATAGGGGAAAATGTTAAAAAAGGCCAGGTAGGATTTGTCGATATCCCCGGACTTAAGGAAAAAGGTATCCCGGAAGGTTCTATATTGCTTGACGTAAGGAGTGAAAAAGAATTTACTGCCGGGCATATACAGGGAGCCATGCATATCTATGTCGATGAACTGAGGCAGAACCTGGAAGGATTGGATAAGGATAGGGAGATAATAATATACTGCAAGACCGGATACCGGGCTTACCTGGCCCTAAGGATACTGGTAAATGAGGGTTTCAGGGATGTAAAGCTTTTAAACGGCTCATATCTTTCCTGGATAAGGGAAATATGATGAAGGAGCATATTGATTGAGAGAAATGGGACAAAAAGTCGCTGCCGGGATGTTTCTCCATAAATGATATTGATAATAAGCTTTTGAAATATTATCATTAGAAATGGTGAATGAAGCACAAAAGTTCCTCATATGAAAGTAACGAACATAACCTGGAAGATAGGCGGGGAGGCAGGATACGGTATCCTGACATCGGGCAATATATTCTCCAGGTCTTTTTCCAAAAAAGGTTATTTTGTCATAGATAATATGGAGTACCCTTCCCTTATAAGGGGAGGCCATAATACTTTCATCGCCCGGGTCAACTGCGAGCCCATACATTCTGTAAACCATGATATAAATATCCTGGCTGCACTTAACCAGGAGACCATAGAACTCCATCAGGAAGAAGTGGCTTACGGGGGGCATATAATCTATGAGGGTGAGACCGGCAAGCAGAAGATAAGCAATAATATAAGGAAAGATATAAAATATATACCGGTACCTTTCCGCCGCATAATCAGTGAGCAGGGACTCCCTGAAGTCATGATAAACAATATTGCCATAGGGGCTTCCATGGCCCTTGTAAGCCATGACCTCCAGGCGGCAAGGGATACCATAACAGAAGTGTTCCAGAAAAAAGGTCCCCAGGTAACGGGATCGAATATAAGGGCATTGGAGCTTGGCTACAAGTACGTAAGGGAAAAACTGGGACTAAAGGCGTATGAACTTGAGATAGTAAAACCTGCCTCCCGGCTTCTCCTGACCGGAAATGATGCCGTTTTCCTGGCTGGAGTAAGGTCAGGGTGCAAGTTTTTTGCTGCCTACCCCATGACCCCTTCCTCGTCTATCCTCCATTCTTTCGCGGCCGCAGAGGAAGGATACAATATTGTCACCAAGCATGCCGAAGATGAGATAGCTGTCATAAACATGGCCATAGGAGCTTCTTTTGCCGGAGCCAGGGCCATGGCGGCCACTTCCGGCGGCGGTTTTTCGCTTATGGCCGAAAGCCTGGGAAGCGCTGCCATGACCGAGACACCCCTGGTAGTAGTCCTGTGCCAGAGGCCTGCGCCTGCAACCGGCCTTCCTACATGGACAGAACAGGGGGATATGCTTTTTTCCCTGTTTGCATCCCATGGTGAATTCCTGAGAGTAGTCCTGGCTCCGGGCGATCCGGAAGAGTGTTTCAATATTACAGGGAAAGCCTTCAATATTGCCGAGAAATACCAGATACCAGTGATAATACTTCTGGATAAGTACCTTTCAGAAAGTCATTTCACATGTGGATCCCTGGACCCCAGGAAAATAAAGACAGACAGGAAAAACCTTATTACCAGTGACAGCGGGATACCGGATGGATACCTGAGGTATAAGGATACCAGCGACGGGATATCGCCCCGGCCTTTACTGGGACTAAAAAAAGGTGTCCATATCGCAAACAGCGACGAGCATGACGAATACGGTTTTTCCGCCGAAGACGGGCATAACCGCCGCAGGATGACTGATAAAAGATTCCGGAAGATCGGCAGCCTGATGGCAGAGATACCGCCTCCCAGGAAATACGGTCCCGCCAGTGCCGATATTACCCTCTGGAGCTGGGGTTCATGCAAGGGCCCTATCCTGGAAGCCATGAAAATACTTAACCAGAGAGAAAAAAGGGTAAATCTCATCCATTTTAACCACCTTTATCCTTTTGAACATGAGATAACGCAAAAATACCTGGAACAAGCCAATATGAATGTGGTGATCGAAAATAATAAGACATCACAATTATCCAAGCTTATTTCCATGAAAACCGGGCACAGGATAATGAACAAGATACTCAAATACAGCGGCAGGCAGTTTTTGCCGGAGGAGATAATAAGCAGCATTGAAAAGATATAAACGGAGTCCATTATGGCTGTGAAAAATAAAAAATCTGAATATACTCTGAAACCTGATGAGTTTAATACTTCCAAACGGCCCACCTGGTGTACGGGCTGCGGCAACTACGGTATATGGAACTCTCTTAAAAAAGTCTTTATCGATCTGAAGCTCCACCCGCACCAGATACTCATGGTATACGGAATAGGCTGCTGCGGCAATGGGGCAAACTTCCTAAAGACCTACAGCTTTCACTCACTTCATGGAAGGACGCTGCCCATTGCTACCGGCGCCAGGCTTGCTGCCCACAGGATGACTGTCCTGGCAGTTACCGGGGATGGGGACGGCATGGGCATAGGCGGCAACCACTTCATACATGCCTGTCGCAGGAATATTAATATCACAAATATATTACATGACAACCGGGTATACGGGCTTACTACAGGGCAGACTTCACCTACAAGCAAAGAAGGATATAAGTCAAGATCCACACCCTCGGGATCTCTGGAGACGGCTGTAAATCCTATTGCCCTGGCACTTGCCTCCGGCGCTACATTTATTGCCAGGGGTTTTGCCGGAGACCCTTCACAGCTGCAGGATATATTAAAAAAGGCTGTAAAGCATAAGGGCTTTTCTTTTGTAGATGTCCTCCAGCCCTGCGTAACTTTCAATAAAATAGATACATACAGTTACTACAGGAAAAATATCTACAAACTGGAAGATGAAAAGGGTTACAGCAATGATGATCCGTGCCGGGCTTTTGAAAGAGCGCTGGAAACAGAAAAGATCCCTACCGGTATCTTTTTCAGGACAGAAAGACCTACTTATGAAGACGGTCTCAAACAGATAGAAAGAAAACCCCTGGTAGAGCATATAATAAGCGATGTTGACATAAACAGGCTGCTTAATAATTACTACTGATCCAATTGTTTTCCCGGGATCCCTCCTTTATTATTTGCCTAATCCTAAAAAAAATAATAGATTATATATGATTTTGAACCGTTATTGATCTCAGCCGGGTCCGGACCGGTTAGAAAGGTGTATATGGAAAGGCCAAAAGAATATAAAATAGCGGCTATCTATGGAAGCCCAAGGCAGGGGGGCAATACTTATACCCTTTTAGAGAAATTCCTGGAGGGAGTGGGGGAAGGCCCGGGAAATTCCGGCGGGAACATATGCATTGATAAGATAATGGTTTCCGGGCTTGATATCTCACCCTGCAGGGAATGCGGAAACTGCTCCCGGACCGGGGAATGTATTATCCAGGATGATATGCAGGGTGTATTCCGCATACTTATAGGAGCTGATTTTATTGCTGCGGCTTCTCCCGTGTTTTTCACTACTGTTTCTGCATATCTTAAAGGCCTTATAGACAGGTGCCAGAGGTTATGGGTATTAAAATATGAAAGAGGGGAAAATATCATAAATAAGGAAAGGAAAGGCATATTTATCGGGACTTCAGGCTCAGGTTCCTCCAGCATATTTGATTGCCCCAAAAAAGTTATAAGGGCTTTTTTTGATGTATTGTATGTAGATTATGATAGGGACTTTTTATACGGGAATACTGACAGCAGGGGGGATATACTGAAAAACAGGAAGGCGATGGAAGAAATATATAAATATGGAAAAGACCTGGGAGATATAATATGAAAATAAGGATATTGATACTGGCTTTATTATCGGTTGCTGCAGTTTTACTGGCCCCTTTGGCTGGATGCAGTTATTTTGAGGATGTAAGGGGACTTTACCAGGAAGAAGACGGGGAACAGGCCGATGCCGCCGGGGGCTACCAAAATGATTTTACCCTGAAGGACCTGGAGGGAAGACAAGTATCACTTTCGGATTTTTCCGGTGATATTATAGTGCTTAACTTCTGGGCTACATGGTGTC
>CAZDXU010000079.1:0-6201 GCA_964509585.1 uncultured Actinomycetota bacterium
GGCTCTTTTATTCCTTATCTCATATGCAGCTACTATTATTATCAGGGCAAGCCCCTGGAAAAGCTGGATAAAATATGAGGGTATATTAAGTACTGAGAGTCCGTTAAATATGACTGTCACTATAAGTACGCCTATGACTGTTCCCCACACACTGCCTGAACCGCCCATAAGCGATATTCCTCCCAGAAGTACTGCCGACAGGGTGGGCAGGGGAAGTTTTGCCCCGTGATAGGCCATTCCCACTCCGGTAAGTGAAACTATAAGTACAGCACCGATACCGGTAGCCAGGCCCATGAAAGTATATAGCAGCACCATGACCTTTTTTACCTTTATGCCTGATAGCTTGGCCACTTTGGGATTGGCGCCGATAAGGTATATGGTCCTTCCCACCTTCGTCTTATTAAGTATGAACCAGTAAACGGCTATAAATACTATCAGTACCAGCAGGGGATAGGGTATCTTTAAAAATGTTTTGGTGGAAAAATAATAAAGCTGGTCTGTAAGCATAAGTATTGAATAGGTACTGGCATAGGTATTGGCTATTACCAGCGCCAGCGCCTGGAGTATGGCCATCATGCCCAGGGTAAGAATTATGGGTATGAGGTCGAAAGTCTCGATAAATATGCCGTTTATAAATCCGATCACTGCCGCTATTGCCACCCCGGCCAGAAGTACCAGCCACAGGTTTATCCCGGCATTTGAATACATAAGTGCCATTATTACCGATATCATGGATATGGAGGACCCGAAAGATATATCAAGTCCCCGGGCTATCATAAGGGGGGTAAGACCCAGGGCCAGTACTCCGGTGAGCACCATGTTCTTTAGCATGGTACTTATATTGTTATATGCTATAAACTGCCTGTCCGAAATGGAAAAAAAGGCAACAAGTACCACCAGGATACCCAGAAGGATTATGATGTCGGTTATCTTGAACCTCTTCTTTTCCTTAAGTTTGTCTTGCATGATTTTCTGACCTTTCCGGTATATATATTTATGCTGAAGCCATATGCATGAGTTCTTCCTGGCTAGTATCCTGTACTTTGAATTCTCCTGATATCCTGCCGTCCTTCATGACATAGACCCTGTCTGCTATGGCCATTATCTCAGGTAACTCACTGGAGACAATAAGTACCCCCACGCCGTCCTGGCACAGGCCTTCGGCTATCCTGTAGATCTCGGCCTTTGATCCCACGTCTATGCCCCTGGTGGGCTCATTCATGAGAAGGATCTTTGAATCCCTTTCCAGCCATTTTGCTACAACTACTTTCTGCTGATTGCCTCCAGACAGGCTGTTGGCTATTGTGTTCAGCCCCGGGGCTTTTATATTAAGCCTGTCAAACCACTTGCGGGAATGCTCTTTTTCAATATTTTTGTCCAGGACAAATGATCTTCCCAGATTTTCAATATTGGAGGATGTTATATTTTCCTTTATGTCCATTACCAGGGCTACTCCCTCTTCCTTCCGGTCCAGGGGTACATATCCCATACCGGCAGCCTTGGCTATATTGGGGTGGGTGATGTTTATTTTTTTGCCTTCGATAAATATCTCGCCTGAGGTTGCCTTTTTATCCCCGAAAAGAACGGAAAAAAGATTGTGAGTACCAGCACCAAGCAGGCCGAAAAATGCCACTATCTCTCCTTCACGTAGATAAAATGAAACGTCTTTTACCCTGCTTAGATAAGACAGTTCCTTTACCTCAAATATGACCTTGCCCTTTTCTATCTGCCTCTTGGGATACTGCTCGGAAAGCTCCCTTCCCACTATCATTGATACCAGTTCCGATCTCGTGGTCTCTTTTATTTTTTTATCTCCCACTTTTTTCCCATCCCGAAGTACTACTACCCTGTCGGTTATCTCGAATATCTCTTCCATCCTGTGGGTAATATATATAATGGCAACACCCTCATCGCGGAGTTTCCTTATCACTTCATAAAGGGTTGCCACATCTTTTTCATCCAAAGCTGAAGTGGGCTCGTCCATTACCAGGACTTTTACATTTCCGTGAATGGCTTTTGCTATCTCCACCATCTGTTTGCCGGCTACGGTCAGGTTTTCCATAAGCGCAAACGGCTTTATATTCGAACCCAGCCGGTCAAGTATCTCTTTTGCCATACGGCCCAGTTTCCGCCAGGATATAAGGCCCATCCTTCCCCTTATGGTCTCGCCGGCAAATATGTTTTCTGCCACGGTCAGGGGTTCAAATGATGTAAGTTCCTGGTAGATGACCCTTATGCCGGCTCCAAGACTCTCATGGGGATGCTTGAACTCAAACTTTTCCCCTTCTATATAGATAGCGCCTTCCTCCAGGGAATAGGCGCCTGACAGTATTTTTATAAGGGTTGATTTTCCGGCTCCATTCTCTCCCAGCAGTCCCAGTATCTCACCTTTTTTAAGCTTTATATCCACATTGCTTAATGCTTTCACGCCCGGGAAATGCTTGGTTATGTTATTCATTTCCAGTACGAGGTCATTATTTGCTGGCATCTGTTGCCTTTCATTAAAAAGATTATTATTAATCCGGAGGAAGAAAGCCTCCCTCCGGATATCGTAGTTTTATCGATTATTCGAAACGGTAATTTTTAATAATACTCGTCGATATTTTCAGGTGTGATTATTACGTTTTCCACAAACATATAAGGCGGAACCGGATTTCCGTACATATATGCCAGTGCTCCCGGAATGCAGTATTCGCCATATTTTTCCGGGAAGTATGCGCTGTCGCCGTCTACTATATTATCCCTTACCAGTTCCTTGCCCAAGTCATCAAGACCCTGAGACATGATCAGCCAGTTGTCAGGATCCCACCTTCCGGCAATGTCAGCAGCTGCCTGCACGCCTGCAGCTGTTTGGTCATTCAGGCAGAAAGCAACAATATTCTCCGCATCTGGATAGGCTGCCAGTATATCAGTTGCTGCAGCCTGAGCTTCATCAGTCGTACTTCCTGCATCAACAAAAATAGCCTTCGATCCTTCTACATCCGGATCTGCGGGATCTCCAAACCTCTCGACCATTGCATCTCTGGATCCAAATATCCTCATTGCTACGGTATCCCCAATAACAGGGTTCCAGAAGAAGAATATCCTGTCAATATTTTCAATACCTCCATATACTTCTTCTATCTGGTCTGCAGCCCAATTACCGGTAAGCACTGCTGTTCCATAATTATCTACACCCATGAATGGGAAACCTGGAACAGGTACATCGATAGCTATGATATATACTCCAAGCTCTTGTGCCCTTCGTCCTATCTGAGCATTTACCTGTGCATCCATCTGGAATTCCAGAAATACTTCAGGATTTTCGTTAAATATGATATCTGCATTCTGGATACCAAGTGCAGGGTCTGCTGCATTATCAAGAACTGTCAGATCATCCATTGAACCTCCAGCAAGCTGCCATTCCTCTATGATATTATTCTCAACAGCGGTGCAGAAGGGGAATGACTTGATTATATTGGCAAATGCCAATGTATGGCCTGCTGCCGGATCCCCTTCATATGCGCCCGCGATTGCCATCTCCCTCAATTTATCATAGGTATAAGGTGAATCTGATTCAACTTCTACTGTCTCTACGACAGTCTCTGTGACTGTCTCCACAACAGTCTCCGTAACAACTTCTGAAGCTGCTTCTTCCTTGCAGCCTGGAAGTATGCTGAATATCACTACCATCGCTACTATTGCTGCCAGGGTAAACAAAAATCTTGCTCTCTTCATCTCAACTCCTTTTTTCTTTCTTTTGATAGAAAATCGATAGCACAAAAGTTTTTTCCTTGCCACCTCCTTTGGTTAAATATTACCTGAGAAATGCCAGGCAACCTCCTGTTCATACTGTTTTTGATATTATATATCTTATGCAGACCCTAAAAATCAACTCTGATGAAATAATTGTTATATTTTCAATATTATTTTTGTCAATATAAAGAAACTAATTATTAACAATTGGATATCTATTTTATATATAATTGATGATTTTTATACGCAACTTTTTAATTAAATCGTTGCAATAATCATATAATATTAACCTATATTGTCAATCATCAAAAATTGCGGTTTCTTCTGTGGGCTTTTCAGGCTATCCCGTCTATCATTTCATTAAGCCTCTGCCTGTAATAGGTAAAGTTATCCCAGGTGCAGTCCTGGGATACGAAATGGTCTATATGGGGTATATACCTGCCCTTTTTTAGCATCTTCTCCGCTATCGCCAGCTCCTCGTCAATATCCTGCCTGGAGGAACCTTCGAACAGCACTCTCTTATCTATACCGCCTATGAGCTGGAAATCAGGGTATTTTTCCCTTATGCGGAGCATATCATTTCCGGCAGCCCTCTCAAAAGGATACATGCCGGTGACCCCGGTCTCTATTATGAGGGGGAGGAGGTCTTCCACATAACCGTCGCTGTCGGTAAGTATTATGTCTATCCCTGCATCCCTGGCAAAATTTACCATCTTCTTATAGTTTGGAGTCAAAAACTCCCGGAAGTGGTCCGGGGATATAAGGGAGCCTCCCCTGCCTGCCATGTCTTCCCATATGAGGATGCAGTCTATGTCCACGTCTTCCGCTATCCTTCCATAGTATGAGATCAGGAAATCACAGAAGGTATCGCATATATCATGGATAAGATCAGGGCTGTCATAGAGGGCCATCATATAGCGTGTGATCCCCATTATTGCCCGGGGGAATCCCAGAAAACCTCCATTGGTTCCTCCCAGCCTTATGGGAAAGTCCCTGTCCTTTAGGCTGGTGGCAAGGCTGTCCCAATCCGGGGGGAGCCTTCTTTCAATGGTCTCTGGTCCGTAATGCAGCTTATAATCATTCCAGGTCTCCCAGCTGTCAACCGGGTGGGCCAGCTCCATGGGAAGCGATGTTATATGTATATCGTTTTTATTGGTGACCCCGTAGGAGTCCTTATAGATTATATGGGTATCGGTTGTCTCAAGCACCTGCCTCTCAAATCCGGGACTGTAGTCGACGGGAAACTTGGTAAGGTACTGATCCAGTCCGAATACCGGACCCACGTTTACATCCCCTGCTTTTTCCATATCGGCATAGATATTTTTATTAGCCATTATGGCTATGCCGTCTGAGATATTATCGGGTACCGGCTTTACGATCTTAAGACCTTCTTTTCCCCATCTTCTTATGGTACCGGCCCAGTATCCGAATTCTACTTTAGGGACCTCCGCACTCTTGTAATCGCCGCCTTCCATGCGCATGACAGACAGGAATTTTTCCCTTGAGTTCATCTTTTTTCCTTCCGGTTCTCTATGTAGGATCATGCTTTAATCCAGGTGGAATACCTCTTCCAGCGTCTCTATCTCCGGACCCAGGATAGTGCTGTCTTCCTTTACAAAATATTTTTCCATGTGGAGCTGCCACTTCCTGTTGATATCAGTCTTACCAAACTCTTCCATCTGCTTCTTGTAATCGCCTTCTGACTCCAGATAAGCAAAAAGGGTGCCGTCTACCCTGAAGAATATGGAATAATTATTTATTCCATATTCCTTTATAGCTTTTGCCATCTCGGGCCAGATCTCGTCATGGGCTTTTTTGTATTCTGCTTTAAGCTCCGGTTTTATTTTAAAGCTGAATCCTATTCTTTGCATCATACCTCCCCGGGTAGATAATATTTAACAATATATCCGTTTTTCGTCAGCCGGTATCCTGTGCCGCTTCTCCCCTAAGGCCCAGGCCTGATTTAAAATATCAGTCTGCAGGCCTGAGCCCGGTTTTTGGGCGAGCTTCTAGAATATTAGGTCTGTCATCATATCCATATTATCGGCAAACCTGTAGCCTTTCAAGTTCTCATCTATCTCTTTCTCATGTTCTTTGAGTCTGTCTGCCAGTTCTTTGTACTTCCAGATCATCTTTACTCCCAGCTTAAGCGACTTTTCCCGGTCATCGCGGGGAGCTATTATATCTATTGCCTGCCAGCCTTCATAATCTGTCTTGTTTAAGTAATAGAAGAACTCTAAAAGCTCCCAGAAGTTAATGGTGCCGAATATCATATCAGGATCAGCATCCTTGTAGTTCTCATTCAGGTGTATCTGGTATATTTTGTCATGTACATCCAGCAGGGCAACCGACTCTGCCAGATTCTCTCCGGCCATAAGAGCATGCCCCACATCTATGGCAGCTCCCAGATTGGGTGCTCCCACATCATTTATAAGGGTCAGTGCCTTTCCAGTATCCCTTATATAC
>CAZDXU010000080.1:0-2449 GCA_964509585.1 uncultured Actinomycetota bacterium
GCTTCTATTTATAACAGGTTTGTAACAAAATACAGGAAGGAAGGGCGAAGTGGCTGTTCCAAAGAGAAAGACCTCAAGGACCAACAGGAATAAAAGGCGCACCCATGATGTTGTAAAACTATTGAATATTGTAGAATGTTCCAGGTGCCACAGTAAAAAAATTGCACATCATGTATGCAGCGAGTGCGGCTACTATAAAAATACTGATGTATTGTCAAAAAAGGAAGATAGTAAGACCAAGAAAGATGCCCGGGAAAAACCAGAAGATAAGTCAGCCAGTAAATAAATTGAGTATTTGATCCGATCCGGGGGTACAGCATTGAGTTTTAAACAATTTTTCTGTCCTGATTCAGTGGCAGTTGTAGGGGCGGCCAGGGAAAAGGGAAAAGTAGGACGCATCATCTTTGATAATATTATCGATTCAGGCTTCAGGGGGAAGGTATTTCCTATAAATCCCAAGGCAGATGAGGTAAACGGGCATAAATGCTATCCATCCATACTGGACGTGCCCCAGGATATCCAGCTGGCGGTGATAGTCATACCGGCACAGTACATATCCAGGGTGCTGGAGGAATGCTCCCATAAAGGAATAAAATTTGCCATAATAATCTCGGCAGGATTCAAGGAGACCGGGGTAAAAGGAGCCAAGAGGGAAAAAAGGCTTATAGAGAAGGCAAGGGATTACGGCATAAGGATATTGGGACCGAACTGTCTGGGAATTATAGACGCCCACTGTCCCATAAATGCATCCTTTTCCGCTCACAGTCCGTCAAAAGGAAGGATAAGCTTCATCTCGCAGTCAGGCGCCCTTCTTACAGCGGTGCTTGACTGGGCCAGGACCTCCAGGATAGGTTTTTCCAAGGTGGTATCACTGGGGAATAAGGCCGATATATCAGAAAACGACCTCTTCCAGTCCTGGAGCCAGGACCCCAATACCGACGTCATAACGGCTTATGTGGAAGGCGTTACTGACGGCAGGGATTTCATAAGGATATCTTCCAAGGTATCAAAGAAAAAACCCATCATCATAATAAAGTCAGGCAATACAGATGCCGGCGCCAGGGCAGTGTCTTCCCATACGGGAACACTTGCCGGCTCCAACAAAGCTTATAGTGCAGCTTTCAAGCAGGCAGGCATAATAAGGGCAGACTCCATAATGGAGCTGTTTGATTATGGCAGGGCCTTTTCATACCAGCCGCTTCCTGCAGGCAAGAATGTGGCAATAATAACCAATGCCGGGGGCCCCGGGATCATGGCAACTGATGCCTGTGAAAATAATGGGATAAGACTGGCATCTTTTAGCACTGCCACCATTGACAGCCTTAAAAGCTTTCTTCCGGAAGCGGCAAATCTATATAATCCGGTGGATGTCCTGGGTGATGCCCTGGCAGACAGATACGAAAAGACACTGGAAATAGTAGCGGCTGACAGGAATGTGGATGCTGTTATAATACTGCTTACCCCTCAGGCCATGACCCAGGATGTGGAAACAGCCAGTTCCATAGTGAAGGTGATGGAGAGATCCCAGAGGAAAATACCGGTGCTCGCCAGCTTTATGGGAGGCGCCGAGGTAAAAAAGGGCATAAGCTACCTTACTAAAAAGAATATACCCAATTTTGATATACCTGAATCGGCAGTAAAGACACTTAAGATGATGGTCAAACAGTTTGAATGGAAGAATGAAAAACCCCATACCATACAGGAGTTTGAAGTAGACGAGGAAAAGGTAAAAGAAGTATTTGACTGCTGCAGGGACGAAGGAAGGCTGGAACTGGGGGAACTGGAAGCCAGGAAGATCCTGGAAGCATATGGGATACCCCTTCCCAGGGCCAGTCTGGCCAGAGACATAGGTGAAGCCAAAAAAATAGCAAAAGAAATAGGATATCCGCTGGTGCTCAAAATAGTGTCGCCAAATATTTTGCATAAAACTGATGTCGGTGGTATAAAAGTAGGTATAGAGAATGAAAAAGAGCTGGAAGACAGTTATGACGATATACTGTTCAGCGTAAAGAGGTATATGCCCCAGGCTAATATCTCAGGTGTACTGGTACAGGAAATGGTCCAGGATAAGAAGGAGACCATAATCGGCATCAGCGAGGATCCACAGTTCGGCCCCATGGTTATGTTTGGCCTGGGAGGCATATATGTGGAAGTATTAAAGGACGTGTCTTTCAGGATAGCGCCTATAAGCGAAAGGATGGCCAGGGAGATGATATCAGAGATTAAGACCATCAGCCTGCTTAAGGGAACCAGGGGTGAGAAAGCTTCGGATATTGATAGTATAGTAGATGTCATCTTAAGGGTATCACAGCTGGTGACCGATTTTCCGGAGATAATGGAAATGGATATTAATCCATTATTTGTAAAAAGCCAGGGAGAAGGCTCCATTGCAGGAGATGCAAGAATAAGGATAGGAGGTTAAGAATGGTCCCGTTATACTTTATTTCAA
>CAZDXU010000081.1:0-2209 GCA_964509585.1 uncultured Actinomycetota bacterium
CACAGATAAATATCACCCGGGATATGCAGAGTGTCTCTCTAAGTGCCACTGCCCAGAACTCAGCCGGCAGTGTTTCTGACAGCATAACCCTCAGCTGGAACTGCAATAGGTCTCCTGATATTGCCGGTATCGTATTTGAAGAGGAACCTTTATATACAAACGATAATTATGATGTACGGGTGGAAGCGGTAGACCTTGATGGTGATGACCTGTCATTTGAATGGAGTACTGATGGAGGAGAATTCGATGATCCCGGCTTAAATCCCAATGAATGGGATACTCCTGATAAACCAGGAAAATATACCATTACTGTAAAGGTCACCGATGCAGCCGGCAATGTCTCAGAAGCATCCATGCAAGTTTCCATAAGTGAAAAACCTTCAGAACCGGAAACCCTTGAGCTTCCCAGAAAAACCGGTGAAGGCGGATATATAGAATATGACGGCAGTACCAATACCGAAGTCAACATCTATCCCGGAGGCAGCATCTATGCCGGAGATTCCGATGACAACCTTACCTATGCAGGTTTTGTAAGCTTTGATATAACAGGTATCGCTGGAAAGACTGTAGATGCAGCAACCCTGACCTTTTCCGGTGCCTCTGTGTCCGGTGATCCCCTGGAATTTCTGGACGATTTGTGGATACATTCATTATGGTGGGGGGCAGAGCCCATAAGCCAGGGAGATTTTATAAAGGCAGGTACAGTAATTGCCGGATATAATTCTCCCGGCATAACCTGCAATGTGGCCAAATTAAAGCAGGAGATCCAGAAAGCCATAGATGAGGGAAGGCCGCGTTTCCAGATAAGGATAAAGTTCGGGGGAGATTATACCGATAATGACAATGAAGAGGATAGCTGGCGCTATTCCCAGGATAATGTGGACCTCAGTGTGACTGTCAGTGAATAGTTTTCCCGCGACTTACTGGATATATATGATAAAGTACTGAGAAAATAGGCACCCAGAGCTCATCCTGCTTGACATTATTGAATATTTGTGTAAATATTTTACTTACTATAATGTTTAAGAAATAAGTAGAACCAAACATAGCAATAAGATAGTTTTATAAATAAAAAAGATTGTAGCAATGAAAAACATAATAATTCTTAAAAAGCTTTTCAATAAAGCCATGCTGACAGCTGTTTTATGCTGTCTTTTTCTTATGTTCCTGACCGTTTTTGGCTGTGCCCTGCTTGATTCACCTGACAGACAGGACCCTGAAGAGACTGCAGAGGCAGAAGAGACGACCCAGGCCGGCGAAGAGGCTTCACAGGAAGAAGATGCAGAAAGTATAGAACAAGACACTGAAGCTGGTGAAGAAGAGGCAGAAGAGGAACAGGAAGAGCCGGAAATTACCGAAATAACCATAAATGTCTACTATTCCAATGATACAGCGGAATACCTGGTGCCGGAATCAAGGATCATAGATTCTGAAAATAAATACGTAGATACCCTCTACGAACTTATGAAAAAGCCCATAGATGACTCGCTGGTACCCCTGGTTCCTGATACTACCAGGATAAATGCAGTGGAAGTGGTAGACGGGAATGCAGTAGTCGACCTCTCACAGGAATTTTTGGATGACAGGCTTGTCAGTGATACCGTAGATAATCTGCTCCTCTATTCCATAGTAAATACACTTACACAATTTCCTGAAGTAAATTCTGTTGAATTATATATTGACGGAGAAAAAATCAACATCCTGGGTCAGCTGGACATAAAGGAGCCTGTTTTCAGGCGCAATGACCTTATTAAAGACCAGTGAGGTAATAAGAAATGACAAAAGCAAATAAGGCATTAAGATCTTTCTTTATTTTTTCATTTATTGCCATATTTATAGCTGCTTTTACTATAGTACCATTTGACAGCAGTATTTTTGCTGATAATGCCATCAAAGTATATATAGATGCCGGGCACGGCGGCCGCGATCCTGGCGCAGTACGCTTTGGTTTGAACGAAAAAGATCCCAACCTGGATATTGCTTTAAGGCTTAAGGGAAAACTGGAGGCAAATGGCTTCCGGGTAATAATGACCAGGACTTCTGATCTATACTATAGTCTTGATGAAAGAGTGGAGATGGCAAATAACAGCGGAGCTGATTTATTCCTCTCCATACATAATAATGCCGCGTTTTCTGAATCAGCAAATGGTACTGAGACCTTCTGGTGTCCTAATGGGGTAAACGGGTCCAGCCAGTTTGCCAGCCTGGT
>CAZDXU010000082.1:0-2025 GCA_964509585.1 uncultured Actinomycetota bacterium
TCCAGGGGAATATCTATATCATTGGAAGTTATATAAATACCATTGAGGTTTGAATTATCTGCTATGCCTCCATTGCTGGAAACCCTGAATGTCAGCTCATCGGATAGGCCTATGCTCTGCATGACGGACTTTATCTCATGATAACCGTCGCTCCTGATATGTTTGGATACATTGAGATAGAGGTTTATCTTGCCCGATGCCCTTATTTTTAATACTTTATCCATTACTTAAGTTATATGATATCACAGCAGGTTCAAATATAGTATTGCTGCATTTATTTATCCAATATTTTTGGATAAATAGATAAAATCCTCAAGCGCAAGGTCTTCTGCCCGTACTCCCGGGTCCCGGCCCAGGTCCAGGAGCAGTTCCTTTATCCTGTCCAGCTTTCCGCTATATCCGGCATCAAGGGCAAGGGAATTCAATAATTTCTTCCTGCGGTGGAGAAATGAGCTGTTTACCAGGTGGAAAAAATCTTTGACATCCTGCTTTGAAAAACCCTCTGGAAGACTCTTCCTCCTAACCTCCAGGACTACTGAATCCACAAACGGCTTGGGAATAAAGCAATTCCTGGACACCTTAAAACAGGAACTGTACTCTGCCAGAAGATTGGATTTTAGGTTATAGGAGCTGTAGTTTTTGTCACCTTTGCCGGCAAGCATCCTGTCGGCAATATCCTTCTGTATGGTTACCCAGCATTTTTCTAATCCCGGAGCCTCCAGTAGCAGCTTAAGTATGAGGGGTGCTCCCACTTTATAGGGAAGGTTGGATATCATCTTTTTTATACCATACCTGGCGCACAGATCCCCATAATCGATATCCATGGCATCCATGATCATAAGGTCGATGCATCCCTGTTCCAGTTCCCGGCTGAAGAGGTCCCTGAAAGCTTCCGCCACCTTTTCATCTATCTCGATACATACTGCCTTTCCTGCACCCTGTTCCAGTATTATCTGGGTAAGGCTCCCGATGCCGGAGCCGATCTCAAGGATGGTCTCTCCCTTTTTGATGCCTGCCGCCGATACCATCTTTTTAATACTGTTGGTATCGACCATGTAATTCTGGCCCAGGCTTTTTTTAAGCCTTATCCCATATCGGCCAAGTATTTCTGAAGTCCTCTTTGGAGAGCTTATGTACTGCTGCATATTCCCTTCCCCTGCAGCCGGACCATATTATTTAAGTGAAAAGAATCCCACTGCATTAGCAGAAGTCTTTTCTGCTATTTCCTCAAATGCTGCTTTCTTTACTTCTGCTATTTTTTCTGCCACGTACTTTACATAGCCGGGAAAATTCTCATTTCCCCTCTTTGGCTGTGGAGCCAGGAAAGGAGAATCAGTCTCTATGAATATCCTGTCCAGGGGGACTTCTTTCACTGCTTCCAGTGTAACCCCGGCATTGGGAAAGGTGATCACCCCTGTAAAAGAGATGTACAGGCCCTGCTCCAGGCATCTGGCGGCAAATGATGCATCTCCCGAGAAACAGTGGATCACTGCCCTGAGACCATCCTTTCCGGTATATTCCCTGAGCACATTAAATGTCTCTTTGTGTGCATCCCGATCGTGCACTATAAGGGGGAGGCTGTATTTTAATGCCAGTTCTATATGGGCCCTGAATGCTTTCTCCTGGTCTAGCCTGGGACTTAAGTCCCTGTAGAAGTCAAAACCTGATTCTCCCACTGCCGCCACCTTTTTATTCCTGACACCATTTTCATCTTTTATCAAGGTTTCCAGGAGCTTTATCTCCATATCCCCTACATCAGCTGCATCATGGGGGTGTACCCCCACACTGGCAAATACTCCTGGAAATCTCCCGGCATATTCAACAGCTTTCCTGCTGCCTTCAATGCTGGAGCCGGGATTTATAATATACCTGACACCTTCACCGGCAGACTTATCCACCGCTTCAGCAGGGGTCATGTGCTTTAGCATGTCCAGATGGGCATGTGTGTCTATAAGGTACATCTATTTATCATCTATCCTGGGAAACAGTATCTTTCTTTCCCCTATTCTGGTCCCGCCTTCAAAG
>CAZDXU010000083.1:0-3143 GCA_964509585.1 uncultured Actinomycetota bacterium
CATCTTTTCCTGGACCGGCTGGAAGATATCCATTGTCTTTGCCTTTATGCTTTCGGTGATGCCGCTGCCCCTGAAGCTGATAGTGATGACAGCCAGGCACAGGAATATGATGATTATAAGGATAATTATATTTCTGAATCTTGTACTGCTTACCACTGTATATATAAAATAATTTAAATTCCGTTGATCACAGGCCTACTGTTCAGTGAACCTGAGATACCTCTTAAGAGCGCTGAAATCTTCCACGCATTTTCCGGCTCCCACCGCTACCGCTGCCAGCGGTTCTTCGGCCATATATACGGGGCAGTGCGTTTCCCTGCTTATCCTCTCAGCCAGCCCCTTAAGAAGCGATCCTCCTCCTGCCAGGAATATGCCCCTCTTCATGATATCCGAAGAAAGCTCGGGAGGTGTCTCATCAAGTACCTCCACTATTGAGTTGACAATATCCTCTACCGGTTTTTCCAGTGCCTTCCTTATCTGCTGGCTGGTTATTATTATGGTCTTGGGAAGCCCGGTCACCAGGTCCCTTCCGTTGATCTCCATCTTCTCCTCATTTTCCAGGGGAAAGGCAGAGCCTATTTCCATCTTTACCTTTTCTGCCGTTCTCTCTCCCAGGAGCAGGTTATGTTCCTTTTTCAGGTAGTAGATGATAGCTTCATCCATCTCGTCGCCGCCAATGCGGAGGGACTGGCTTACCACGATCCCCCCCAGCGATATGACTGCCACTTCCGAGGTGCCGCCCCCTATATCCACTATCATGCTGCCTGTAGGCTCGTCTACGGGAAGACCGGCACCGATAGCTGCCGCCAGAGGCTCCTCGATTATATAGGCCGAACGGGCTCCCGCCTGTTCGGTAGCTTCAAGTACCGCCTTTTTCTCTACCGGAGTTATGCCTGAAGGCACGCATATAACTACACGTGGCCTGGCAAATGCCACATTCTTATGCACTTTCTGTACGAAGTACCTCAGCATCTTCTCCGTAGTGTCAAAATCTGCTATAACCCCATCCTTGAGGGGCCTGATCGCAACTATATTACCGGGGGTACGCCCTACCATCCTCTTGGCTTCCCTTCCCACTGCCAGTATCCTTTTATTACTCTTTTCGATGGCCACTATGGAGGGTTCTTCCAGGACTATTCCCTTGCCCTTTACATATACCAGCGTATTTGCCGTTCCCAGGTCTATTCCCATATCCCTGCCTATAACGTTTAGAAAAAACTCAAACATCTGCTACTCCTTAGAATGGTCTAAAATTTTATAATCAAATTCTTCCAGAAGGCCGGCATACCTGAACACCGGGACTCCGATTATATTGAACATGCATCCCCTGACCTTTTTTACCAGAAGCGCACCCGGACCGGCAATATTATATGCTCCCGCTTTGTCCAGCACATATTCCCTTCTAAGATACTGCCTTATCTCAGGCGCCTCCAGTTTCCTGAACTCTACCTTTGATATCTCCCGTCCTGTCACCTGCCTGCCGGTTATGCTGTCTATTATACAGATCCCTGTCACTACCCGGTGGGATCTTCCGGAAAGGGCCTGGATAAAAGAATATGCTTCTTCTGCATTGCCCGGTTTCCCCAGTATTTTCTTCCCCAGGTATACTAATGTATCAAATCCTGAGACCAGGTAACGTATCTTTTCCCGGGAAACCAGTGATATTGATACATCTTTTGCCTTGATAATACTGTTTGCCACAGCCGTACGTACAGGATCCCCCGAACTTTCTTCCAGGCCCCCACCCGGTTTCATGACTTCAAAATCCAGTCCCAGGCCTTCAAAGATCTTTTTCCTCCTGGGAGATGCCGAGGCCAGTATTATAATGGTCTTAAGACTTTCTTCTTGTGGATACATCAGCCAGCAGGAATGCTATTAAAAGACCTATTATAGCGCCCAGGGTTATATTTACATGGATCCCGAAACTCACGTCGATAAGATACAGGTTAAGGCTCAGGGAATCCGTACCCACCTTGAGTCCCCTGTCCAGTATGGGTATGGTATCAGCCAGCACATGACCCAGTATGGCGCCCAGGACTCCCCCCAGGAGAGTCACAAAAAATATTATTTTTCCCCGTCTTTTTGCCATATTCTCCAGTTATATATATTCCAATCCATATTATCTAAAAAAAAGCTTTATTTCCCTTTCCGCGCTTTCCGGGGAATCAGATCCGTGTATCACATTTATGGTGATGTCGGCCCCGTAATCGCCCCTTATTGTCCCGGACGGAGCTTGCCTGGAATCGGTAGGCCCCATAAGTTCTCTTGCTTTTTTTATAGCTCCCCTTCCCCTTATTACCATGACTATAACCGGTCCCGAGCATATATATTTAAGCAGGGTCTTGAAGAAATCCTTATCCGCATGGTCCTTATAATGCCTGGCTGCCAGGTCTTCGTCTATTTCCATCATCTTCATCTGCTCTATATCGAAGCCGGCAGCCTCAAATCTTGATATGATCTCTCCCGCCACTTTCTTCTGCACTCCGTCAGGCTTGATGATTATAAGGCTCTTTTCCGTATCCGCTTTATCCAGGTTCAGCCCGCATCCCCTGTTACATTTCTCACAACCGTTCAATATATTATTCCTTTCTGTTTATTGCGGAGTCTTGCAGTATGGACAGACCTTCCAGTTAAACTCAAGGGGTTTTCCGCATGATATGCAGGGGTTCTTAAGCTTTTTCCGGCACTGGGGGCATACCAGGAAATCCGGCATGATCCTGCCGCCGCATGAAGGACATTTGGACACATTGGAGTCCAAAAGTAGCTGCATCCTCTCTATTTCCAGGTCCCTTTCCCTGACATCCTCGGTAAACTCCGGAGGCCTCAGTATCAAATACACTATAAGGCCGGGGAAATTGAACAAAAGCACCACCAGCGACCAGAATGCTGCTGCGATTATGGAGGTATTCCTCAGCCTGGCATCCCTATAAGTCCAGTACACGAAAGACAGCCAGATGATTATAAGCATGAATATTATGCCATATATCAAATAGCGCCATATAGGGAGCCTGAAAAAATTAAGAATACTGTCAACATACCCAAAAAGATCCATCTATCCTCCAAATACAATTTAAAAAACCTTATACACATGTTCCAGATTGGTTATGGAACCGGTAATGCATATGATATCATTAGTGCCTGAA
>CAZDXU010000084.1:0-2553 GCA_964509585.1 uncultured Actinomycetota bacterium
GGGAAGAATGGAAGCTGAGCGCAGATAATATGGGAGCCGGGGAGGCCGGACTTCTGGCAATCGGGAACAATACCCCGGTGATAGTCCTGGATGTGGTCTATTATGACAGGGATTTCCGAACGGTCATGTTTTCCAGGGAATACTGGCGGTCTGATAAATTCCATATAAGCATAAGCCTGAACAAGATACCTGAAAACAGGGACAGATAGATATGCCTGAAAAAAGTATAAAGATCTTTATGCGAGACTAGAAGATACATTTTAATAAATACGAAAGGAGCTACGGTGAAGGCAGATATAAAAGTACTTACAGAAAAAGAGATAAACAGGATACATGATTATACCCTGAAGGTCCTCCAGGATCCGGGAATGAGGATAATGAATGCGGATATGCTGGATGCTCTTGAAAAAAAGGGGGCCAGTGTAGACAGGGATAAGCAGGTAGTCCATTTCACAGCAGACATCATTGAAGAGACCATAAGGCTTGTAAAGGCAGATTATAAACAGGGCAGGGCCCCCAGATATATGAACGGTGTTACCAACTCCAACAGCGGAAAAGGCATAAAAGCCAAATTCGGGGGAGCCTGCGTGCAGAAGCTTGATTGGAAAAACCAGACTTACCGGGACCCTCTGGAATCGGACCTTATTGACATGATAAGGCTGGGAGAAGCGCTTCCGGAAGTGGAAGTTGTGGGAAATCCTTATGTCTACTTAAAAGATGATAAAGGAAATGCAATCGATCCAAGGATGCAAAGAGTAAAGACTGCATCAATTGTGGCAAAATATACAACCAAGCCGGGCCCGACAGAGGTATGGAATGCAAAGGAGTTAAAATACCTTATCGAAATAGGGACGGTTGTAAGAGGAAGCAGGGAGGCATATTTTGAGGAGCCCTGTTTTATTACCGCCAAGGAGACTATCGCGCCTCTTATCCTGGAAGACCTTTCAGCAGAGACCCTTATAATGCTGGCAAAGAATGATCTTCCCTGCACCATAATACCCATGCCTATCTCCGGCGTATCGACTCCTGTCACATTGATGTCAAATGTGATCATATGCAATGCCGAGATCCTTGGAGCCATGGCGGCACTCAAATCGGTAGTGCCTGAAGCCAGGTGCGTGGGCGGAGTGATATCCGGAAGTATGGACATGAAGACAGGACTGGCAAGTTTTGGAGCCGCTGAAGCCATACTGCAGGACCTGGCCATAGCCGAGGTCCATGAAAGACTGTATGGCTTTGATTTCGGACTGGGCTCCGGATATTATGACGGAAAATATCCCAATACCCAGCATGGCATGGAAAAAACATTAAAATATTTTGCAGCAGCCGCTACGGGAAAAGTGAACTTCCCGGTAGGTCTTGTAAACAGCGGCAAATGTTTCTCGGGAGAACAGGCGGTCATCGATATAGAGAACCTCCACCTTATCGACAGGTTCCTGGAAGGATTCTCGGCAGATGATGAGGACGCTGCCCTGGATATAATCAGGGAAGTGGGAATTGGCGGGTCTTTTTTAAGCCATAACCATACCCTTGCCAATTATGCAAAGAACCTCTATGTTCCTGAGATAATGGACAGGACACTGCCTTCCAGGCTGGAAGAGGACATGAAAAAAGATATGGTCTTTCTGGCGCAGAGAAAGGTTGAGAAGATCCTGTCAAGGGATGACTTGTATAAAATAGATAAGGACAGGGAGAAGGAAATAGACGGGATAGTAAGGGCAGCTGCGAAAGAGCTGGCATTATAGGATTTTAAATGAACTCAAGAGAAAGAATCAGATCAGCATTAAGACACAACCAAACTGAGATCCTCCCAGTTGATTTTGGAGCAACTGATGTAACCGGGATCCATGCAAGTGTTGTATCCAGGCTTAGAGACTATTATGGATTATCCAATGACCCTCCTGTAAAAATTGTTGAGCCATATATTGACAATATCTTTTTTATAGTGTAGCTTCTGCACAGAAGCTAAGAAGTCCAGACTGGTATTAGATGCTCAATAATAAAATAGTAATACTGCCATATATCTTTTTTCAACTTTTAATACTTCATATAGTGCAGTTTGTCATCGGACCACTCATACCCCTGATATCGGGAGACCTGGGCGTAAGCCTAGACATAATAGGCATAGTAATTTCAATGGGCGTACTGGGATTATTCGTTTCCGCTTTTTTATCAGGTAATATTATCGAGATATATGGATTTAAAAACATACTGTATATAAGCCTGGTTTTCAGTTTTGCATGCAGCCTGGGGATATATTTTTCCGCCGGCTATATTTCTTTTATTATCTTTTACCTTATATTGCAGTTTACATCTGGAATAATAATAGGATGCACCATTTCCCTTACAGGTTATATATCGCCAGATAATCGCGGCAGAAACCTTATAATTGTTATGATAGGAGGGGCTTCCGCAAATCTTGTCTCGCCCCTGATAGTAACTTTTTCCCTATTGAGAAATACTGGATGGAGGGTAATATTTTTGTTTATAGCAGTGTTCCTGCTGATCTTATCAATAATCCTTTTTTTTATTAAGATCCCCCGGCCGCCCAGG
>CAZDXU010000085.1:0-3789 GCA_964509585.1 uncultured Actinomycetota bacterium
ATCTCGCAATGGGCGGTAAACCCGCACCGTTCGCAGGATATGTCTTCGGTCCTGTTCTTAAGGTAGCATCCATGGTTCATGCTCCCGTCAGGCTCGACGTTGGAGATCAAGAACTCCCTGCATTTCCAGCTGTTATCCTCCATCTTCTTAAGGCAGCTGTAGGAATCCAGGAGGCTGTATCCTTTCTTCTTGAGGCCGGCAAGCTCACCCAGTACCTGTTTTTTCTGGACTATGCTGAGGGAAAGGTTTTCCACCTGGCTGTAGGGATAAAAAAACTGGAAAGTCATCCCATATACCCGGCCTTCCAGGTATTTTACCAGTTCAGGTATCTCCATAAAGTTCAGCCTGCTGATACAGGTATTTATGATGATCTTTTTCCGGCGGCTGTATTTTTCAATATTTGACATCACCATATCGAAGCATCTCCCCCGGATACTGTCATGGGTCTCTTTCAGGCCGTCCAGGCTTATAAACACGATATCAGGATCAAAACCGCCGAGGGGGATGGTGCCGTTGGTGGTTATGCAGGTAAAGAAGAACCTTTCCTTTGCCCTGCCTATAAGGTGTGACAGGTCCTTTCCTGCTGCGGGATCCTTCCACAAGAGTGGTTCTCCTCCCTCAAACACCAGTATCCTTACCCCATCCAGGTAAAGCCGGTCCAATACAGCCAGAGCCGACCTGTAATCCAGGCCGCCTTTTCTTTTATCATCCCCGGTCACAAAGGGACAGTGCAGGCAGTTGAGGCTGCAGTCAGCCGTGACCTTGTAAGCGCACATAAGCGGACTGCGGGCGCTCTTTTTCAGCCTGGAAACAGCCGCATACCTTAAAAGATAAAGTACCTGGCCTATCCTGTTCCTGCTGTCTGGCATATTTTCACAATAGTCTTTTTACAAGCATTAACATTTTCCATTATAATGCTTAATATGGAAGATGTAAGCAAAAGATAGTTGATATATTACAAAAAAACAGGATAATTAAAATCAGACCGTTATATCTGAAAATATTAAGGATGTTTATAACTGGACAGGGAGAAGATATGGGTGGATTCCTCGACGGCTTGAAGAGACTGTTTACCATGCCCGAAGACAGCGGCTCCAAATTTGTGATATTCAATATGATCTGCGATAAGTGCGGGGAGGAGATCACGGTAAGGGCTTCCAAGACAAGCGACATATCCCGGGTATATGAAGGCGATGAAGTTCCTTCCGGGGCTGAGTATTTACTGAGAAAAGAGATCCTGGGAAATGACTGCAATAACCTTATCTATATAACTGTATATTTGGGGCCCGGATACCGTATTATTTCCAAAGAGATAACCGGGGGCAGATTTGCAGAGTGACCCTTTTTTTACTTAGGTTAAGAAAACATTTATGTTAAAATCAACCTGTATTCTATATAAAATATTGGACCTGATTTGAGACCGGATTTTATGGATTTTTCAAAGGATTTAAGCGTGATCATCCTGGCTGCCGGAAAGGGCAGGAGGATGAGGTCGGAGACTCCCAAAGTGCTCCACCGTTTATGCGGAAAGCCTATGATATACCATATACTGAAACAGGTGCAGGCACTGGGCCCCAAAAATATCTTTGCTGTCATAGGCCATAAAAAAGAAGAAGTAAGAAAGTATTTAAAAGACAGCTTTCCCGGAGTTTTAACCATAGACCAGGATAAACAGCTGGGGACTGCCCATGCGGTCATGACTGCAGAAAGCCATTTTGATGATATGGGGGGAAATATCCTGGTGCTCAGCGGAGACTGCCCCCTTATAACCACAGCAACTTTGAAGGCCCTGGCAGTATTGAGGAGCAAAAAAGACCTTTCCGCATCCATACTTACCTATATGGCAGATGACCCATACGGATACGGCAGGATAGTGAAGGATGCCCGGGGAAAGATAGCCAGGATAGTAGAGGAAAAGGATGCATCTCTCAGCCAGAAGCAAATAGATGAGGTAAATTCCTCCATATACTGTTTTAAAAGGCAAATGCTGGTAAGCAATATAAGAAAAATAGGCAGCAAAAATTCACAGGGAGAACACTACCTTACCGATATTGTGGAGATGTTTATGGAAAAGGGGGAAAAAGTAGAGACATATACTGCTGGCGACAGCTCTGAGGCAGGAGGAATAAATGACAGGGTCCAGCTGGCAGCAGCTGAGGGAATACTGCAGCAGAGGATAAACAGGGGCCACATGGAAAACGGGGTGACCATAAGGAATCCCTCCTCGGTATACATAGAGGATACAGTGGCCATAGAGCCTGATTCTGTCATAGAGCCCTCATGTATGATCAGCGGCGATACCTTCATCGGAAGAAATTCAGTGATAGGGGCCTTTTCCCGGATTGATGGATGCCGCATAGGCATCGGTACCCGGATACTTAACTCGGTAATACTGGATTCGGATATCGGCCCTGATAATAATATAGGCCCCTACAGCTATATAAGGCCCAATACGGTCACCGGATCAGGAGTCAAGATCGGGGCATTCTGCGAGGTAAAGAAATCCTCGGTGGGCCGGGGGAGCAAGGTCCCCCATCTATCATATGTGGGTGATACTGAAATAGGGAGCGGGGTCAATATCGGGGCTTCCAGCGTTACTGTCAATTATAACGGCTTCTCCAAGTTTAAAACCATAATAGAGGATGATGCATTCATAGGATCGGATTCCATGCTGATCGCCCCTGTCCGCATAGGCAGGGGAGCAATAGTGGCAGCCGGGTCAGTCATAACCCGTGATGTCCAGGCAGATGACATGGCCATAGAAAGGGCAAAGCAGAGGAATATAAGAAAAGGCGCAGCCAAATACAGGAAAAGGAAGCAGGAGAAAAAATAATGAAACACAACCTTGGCGTAAAGGAAGAGACAAAGAACAAAAGGATGATGGTCTTCTCGGGGTCATCCTGCCCGGAGCTGGCACAGAAAATAGTTGATAATCTTCATATTAAGATGGGCGATGTCTCCAGGACACATTTCAAGGACGGTGAGATCTATGTAAAGTTCAATGAAAGTGTCAGGGGTGCAGATGTATTCCTTATACAGACATGCAGCCGGCCGGTAAATGATCACATAATGGAGCTTCTAATAATGATAGATGCCCTGAAACGCGCCTCGGCAGCAGTCATAAATGCGGTAATACCTCACTATGGTTATGCCCGGCAGGACAAAAAGTCAGAAGGAAGGGAGCCCATATCGGCCAGGCTGCTGGCAGACCTTTTGATGGTAGCCGGTATAGACCGGGCAATCCTGGTGGATCTTCATACTGCTACCATACAGGGATTCTTCGATGTCCCGGTAGACCATGTCACTGCCATACCTATAATTTCCAAATACTTCAGTGAAAAGAAAATAAAGGAGGGTGTTGTGGTAAGCCCTGATGTGGGCGGGGTAAAAAGGGCTTCCATATTTGCCAAAAGGCTGCACTTTCCCCTGGCTATAATGGACAAGAGAAGGCCGGCACCCAATATGGCAGAGATGGAGCATATAGTAGGCGATGTAAACGGTAAGGAAGCTATCATATTCGATGATATGATCGACACCGGAGGCACCCTTATAAATGCTGTAGACATGCTTAAAAGGCATGGGGCCAGGAAAGTATATATAGGAGCCACACATCCTATATTCTCCGGAGACGCTCTTTCCCGTTTGGAAAAATCAGATTTGGAAGAGGTGGTGGTACTTGATACCATACCCATAAAAGGACAATATGATACTGAAAAGATAAAGGTACTTTCCATAGCCCCGCTGCTTGCAAAAACCATTAAAAAAGTTTATTATTGCAAGTCGGTAAGT
>CAZDXU010000086.1:0-7042 GCA_964509585.1 uncultured Actinomycetota bacterium
GTCTGAGGAAGATGGAGCAGTAGAAAACGGTACCGGAGATGAAGATGGATTGCAGTCCTATTTTGATGATCTAAAAGATTATAATCTGTATATGGAAGAATTTAGATCTCTATACAACAGGTATTCTGCTGAACTGATACCCCTGATAGATGATTTTGGCAATGAAACTCAAGATATGGATAAGAAGAGCCAGTATGCTGATTCAATAAAAGACCTTGAAGAGAGATGGGTTATAGACCTGAAAGAAGCAGATGTCCCTGACTTCTTAATAGAGTACCACGATTATTTCATCGGTTTTCTAAATAGCGATATATTGTATTATAAGTATTTTTTGGAAGCAAATCTTGAAGAAGCGAATGATTCTTCACAAAAAGCTGATGAATATTATGAGGAAAGTCTGATAGAATTAGAGGCCGTAGAGAGAAGTTTCAATGAAAAGGCTGAAAATCTTAATCTTGAACTGCCTTTTTAATTGATTATTTAGTGCTGATAATTTTGATTAGATAAAACAGATCTGCTCGTTTCAATGTTTATTGCAGGATAATACTATTTTGCAAATATTATTTTAAAACAATCAATATTTTTCCTTGACAGGGATAAGTTTTATGCTAGAATTAGCCAATGCTAACAATTATAAATACATCTAACATTATAAGGAGAGTCTATGTATTTGAATGAGGTAAAGCCAAAGACAAGATGCAGGATAGTGAAGATAGAAGGAGAGGGAGGAATCTGTAGGAGGCTAATGGATATGGGATGCAATAGGGGTGCCCCGATCGAAGTAAAGAAAATAGCGCCCCTGGGAGACCCTATAGATATTGCCATAAGGGGATACCATCTCTCCCTGAGGAAAAATGAAGCCAAAAACATAGAAGTGGAAGAGATCTAAATAGTTTGCAGGAAAAAAAATTTACAGGAGGAAAAATGGCAAAGAAAGAAATCACCATCGCCCTGGCTGGAAACCCCAATTCGGGTAAGACTACCATATTTAACAATATAACCGGAGCCAGGCAGCATGTGGGGAATTACCCGGGAGTAACCGTAGAAAAGAAATACGGCTATACAGATTATAAGGGATATAAAATAAATGTGGTGGATCTTCCGGGGACATACAGCCTCACTGCATATTCCGAAGACGAGGTGGTAGCAAGGGATTTTGTGATCAATGAAATTCCGGATGTGGTGGTCGACATCATAGATTCTTCAAACCTGGAAAGAAATCTTTATCTTGCCGCCCAGTTTATTGAGATGGGGACTCCCCTGGTACTTGCTTTCAATATGTCTGATATTACAAGGTCTATGGGAAGGGAAATCGATATCAGGCTTCTGTCAGAGCTTCTGGATACCCCAATAGTGGAAACAACAGGCCATAAGAATAAGGGAACGGAAGAAATACTGGATGCTGTAATAGATACAATAGAGAATAAGGCAAAGAAGAAAACTGAGATAAGATATGGAGAAGAGATTGAAACTGAATTAAACAAGATATCAGGGATCATACAGGATAAAAAGATCCTGTCAGAAAAGGCCAGCCCCAAATGGCTGGCTCTTAAGCTTCTTGAGCAGGATAAGGAAATAATAGATAAAGTTTCTAGGGCTGCAGGAACAGATTATCCCGATATAGAAAAAGAAGTAAATAAGGCTATAAAACATCTGAAAAGCGTTTTAAGGGATAATCCGGAGACAGTTGTTGCAGATGCAAGGTATGGATTCATATCGGGAGCACTGGCAGAGACCCATAAAGAAACAGAAAAAGCAAGGATATCTGCTACTGACAGGATAGATACAATACTTACAAACAGGATACTGGGGCTTCCCATATTCGCAGGACTAATGTGGCTTCTATTCCAGTTTGTATTTAAGGTGGGGGCCTATCCCATGGACTGGATAGATATGGGTTTTGGCAAACTGGGCAACATTATTTCAAATGCTATGCCTGAAGGATTGCTGCAATCCCTGATAGTCGACGGAATAATAGGCGGAGTTGGCGGGGTAATAATATTTACTCCCAATATCATACTCTTATTCCTGTGTATCGCTGTCCTGGAAGACAGCGGTTATATGGCCAGGGCCGCATTTATAATGGATAGGCTCATGCATAAAATAGGCCTTCACGGAAAATCCTTCATCCCGATGCTCATAGGCTTTGGCTGCACCATTCCTTCATATATGGGTTCAAGGATACTGGAGAACAAGAAAGACAGGCTCATAACCATGCATGTCAATACATTCATGAGTTGCGGAGCCAGGCTGCCCGTATACATACTTTTAGCCGGCGCATTTTTCCCCCGGATAGCCGGCAATGTAATATTCTCCATATATGTTATAGGCATTGCCATGGCCATACTGATGGCAAAACTGTTAAGAGCCACCAGGTTCAAGGGAGAATCAGCGCCTTTTGTGATGGAGCTTCCCCCGTACAGGGTACCCACATTTAAAGCAATACTTTTGCATACATGGGAGAGGACCTGGCTATACCTCAAAAAAGCAGGTACCATAATACTGGCTATATCCATTGTCATGTGGATACTGTTTACATTCCCTATGATAGGGGATAATTATTCAGAGGATTATGATTCAGAGATAGCTACAATAGAAGAATCCTTTGGATCGGGCGATATCACTGAAGAAGAATATAAAGAAGCTGTTGTAGAGTTAGAGGCAAAGATGGGTGCAGAAGAGCTGGCATATTCGGCAGCCGGCAGGATCGGAAGATTCATCGAGCCGGTATTTAAGCCCCTGGGATTTGACTGGAAGCTGGCGGTAGCCTCTATCTCCGGAATAGCGGCCAAAGAAGTAGTTGTATCGACCATGGGGACGCTTTACAGTATACAGGAAGCAGACGAAGAGACAGAGACGCTCAGGGAAAGTATCACTTCTGATTACAGTCCCCTGGTCGGATATAACTTCATGCTGTTTACATTGCTGTATTTTCCCTGTATGGCCGGTATGGCAGTGTTTAAAAGAGAAGCAGGATGGAAAGAGATGTGGTTCCAGATCGGCTATACGCTTCTTTTGGCCTGGATAGTATCATTATTAGTGTTCCAGATTGGAAGGCTGTTTATATAGGCAGGTGAAAAATATGGAAATATTAGAGATAGCATTAATCGTCATAATAGGGATTGCGGCAGCAGGTGGTGCTATAGCCTTAATGATAAGGGATCTGAGAGGAAATGGAACATGCTCTTCCGGAGCATGTTCCTCCTGCAGTCTGGCAGGCAGGTGCATGGATAAGGATGGCTGCAGCAGCTACAAGACCACAGAAAAAGGAAATAAACACCTTTAAATGATCCTATAAAAATGGTCCCCCTGTCTTGTAAAAGGGAAGATAAAATATACGGGTCGAGCGGAGGAGGTTTTCTTTAAAGGTAATTGTTGAGCAATAACTATAAAGCTGGATCTCAGAGAAGGTTAATGCTATTAAGCAGCTCAAAGAATTGCCGATAGCATAGATGAGACCGGTTGCTGAAAGTTTCTTAGGAAGAACCTGTATTATTGGATTAATTCTATTATCATAAGTCCGGGGACTAAATGAAAATGCGTATCAAATGTGGCAATCCTTGCGCCATTTTCAAGAGCTGCGGCAGCGATCCATATGTCATTGGTGGGCATGGGTGTTCCATTAGCCCTTAATATTTTAATAAGTGATCCATATCTTTCTGCTATGGATTCATCTATATCAATAATATAGATTCCAGGCTGTCCAATAAATTCTTTCAGTTCTTTCATATTATCCTTTAACCTGCTGCCCATTTGAAATCCGGCATACAGTTCACCCAGGACTATTGAGGAGATATAGACTGCATCAGCATTTTCCAATAGCCTGACAATTTCAGCATCACCTCTTTTTAAGGCTGAATAGATATTTGTATCAATACAGACCCCCATTATTCCCAGATCTCCTTATCGATCTTATCAAAGGCTTTTGTGTTTTTTTCAAATTCTTCAAATTCAGCAGAACTCCAGGTGCCTGAGAACTTTGAAAGGTCCCTTTTCTTATTGGAACTGTCTTTTAATCCCAGTGCCTTTTCCAGTAAAATAATAATTGTCTTATTGATGCTTTTATTTTGTTTTTCTGATATTGACCTGATCAATCTGTCTACATTTTTGGGGAGCTGTCTTAATGTTATTTGACTCATCTAATGCCTCCATGCAATCATTTTGTGCATTCACCATTATATATAAATTTTAATTAAATACAAAGACATATTAGTGAATTCTGTCTAAAAAGAATCAGGGATAAAGGCATAAAGACAAACCAGTTGTGAATTATTTGCCGTCCAGCGCCAGTACTGCCTTTCCGCATATCTTGTTTACGGGATCCCATACCGTAGATATTGCCGGTGAATAGGAAAGGTCCAGCATATAGATGTCATCTACAGTCATCTCATTGGTTATGGCAGCGGCAAACACATCGATCCTTTTACCCACGCCTTCGGCTCCTATCATCTGGGCTCCCAGCAGTTTCCGGGTGCGGGTATCTACTATGGCTATGACAGCTATCTTCTTGGCACCCGGTACGGAACCGGCATGGGAAGCATAACTGTCTATGAGTTTTATAGCTTCAAATCCTAAGTCAATTGCTTCTACAGAACCGATACCGGTCCTGGCCAGCTCCAGGTCAAGTATCTTATCCACCACGGTTCCTGCTGAACCAGGGAATGACCCGCTGCCTCCGGCAGCATTTTCTCCGGCTATCCTTCCCGCTTTTACCCCGTTGCCGGCGGTAGGTATATAGTCCTGCTTTCCGGTCACCAGGTTCTTTACTGTGGCGCAGTCGCCGCAGGCATAGATATTCATATATGAGGTCTGCTGCTTATTATCCACTATTATGGCATTTTTCTTGCCCAGCTCCATGGAAGTCTCTTCCAGGAAACCTGTATTTGCCCTGATGCCGGCAGCAAAAAGCACAAAGCCGCATGGGATATCTTCTCTTTCTCCCGAGTTCTCGATGGTAACCGAAGAATCGTTAATGGAAAGCGCTTTTGTGCCGGTAAGGATCTCGATCCCTTCCATTTCCGATTTCCTGGCCATTATTGTGCTTATCTCCGGTTCAAAACCGCCCAGTATCCTGTCTGCTGCTTCTATTACCGTTACGCTTATTCCCAGCTTTTTTAGGGCCTCTGCCATGAGGAGCCCCACCTGGCCTCCGCCGATGATAGCTGCTTTCCCGGGACTGCTTTTCTCTATATGGTCCTTTAATCTCCGGGCATCATCCACAGTCCAGAAATTAAATACATTGGGGGAGCCGGCACCCTTTATGCGGGGGATGACGGGGGAAGCTCCGCTGGCTATTACCAGGCGGTCATAACTGAATACCTTATTTTCCCCGCTGCCTGCCGCATTTACCAGGAGTTCCCTTTTGGCGGGGTCCATACCCACTACCCGGTGGCCGGTAAGGACATCTATATTCCTCTCCTGTTTGAAGAAATCCCTGGGATAGGCAAAAAGGTCTTCTATTTTTTTTACATAACCCGATATGAAGTAGGGAAGGCCGCAGGAACCGTAAGAGACGTACTTCCCGCTTTCAAGCACTGTTATACCGATATCGGGATTTTTCCTTCTTGCCTGGCTGGCTGCTGCCAGGCCGGCTGCATTTCCGCCTATTACTACCAGATTATTATATAGTCCGTTGTACATATCTACTTTCTTTTTGGCTGTTAAAGACTTTACCAATTCTATAATATTTCATATATTATTTCTATTTATAAAGTCTCGAGCTCCGGACTATACAATTATTGGCGCAGGGGATAGGGCAGGCAGTGCAAAATTAGCCGATATTGCTGCTTTTAAAAAAACCATTATTTAATATAATCTAGTAGTCAGGTCCCTGCCGGTGCGGGGAAATATCAATAGGGCAATTTTTATTCATAGAAGGGGATAATATGGACGAAAAGCTAAAGACAAAACTTCAGGAAAAAGCCAGGGATATCAGGGTAGACATCATAGAGATGCTCTGTGCTTCCGGTTCCGGTCATCCGGGAGGCTCATTATCCATGGCAGATGTTTTTTCCTACCTTTATTTCAGCGGGGTCCTGAATATAGATCCCAAAGACCCGGCAAAAAAGGACAGGGACAGGGTTGTTCTTTCCAAGGGCCATGCCTGTCCGGTGCTTTATGCAGCACTGGCGGAGAAGGGGTATTTTGACAAATCACATCTAAAGACCTTAAGGAAGCTGGGAAGCATACTTCAGGGGCATCCCGATATGAACAAGACTCCTGGGGTAGACATGACTACAGGCTCCCTGGGGCAGGGTCTTTCCTGTGCTGTGGGCATGGCCCTTGGGGCAAAGCTTGATAAGAGCCCGATAAAGGTGTTTGCCGTACTGGGAGACGGCGAATGCGGTGAAGGACAGATCTGGGAGGCAGCCATGTCCGCCAGGCATTACCGGCTGGACAACCTTATAGCTATAGTGGACCTTAATGGACTGCAGATTGACGGATTTACCAGGGATATCATGGACTCCGCGCCCCTGGCTGAAAAGTGGAGGTCCTTCGGCTGGAAGACCTACGAGATAGACGGTCATGATCTGGACATCATAGATGAGACCATCAAAAAGGCCATATCAGTAAAGGACAGTCCGGTATGTATAGTAGCCACCACTACCAAGGGCAAGGGCGTCACCTTCATGGAAGATGCCTGCGACTGGCATGGAAATGCGCCATGCGAGGAGGAAAAGGACAGGGCCATATGTGATATCTGCAAAATAGATGCCAGCTGATCAGATGCTGCTCTTTATTCCGTTAATTTTTACAGGAAAGGATTATCATGATAAATAAGGAAATAGAGAAATATTTAAATAAAGAAGATGGCAAAAAGATAGCCACCAGGCAGGCTTATGGGGACAAGCTGGCAGGGCTGGGAGAAAAAAACAGCGATATAGTGGTGCTCGACTGCGATCTTTCAAAATCGACAAAGACCTCGGTCTTTGCAAAGAAGTTCCCCGAACGTTTTTTCAATATGGGCATAGCCGAATCAAATATGATGAGTGTAGCGGCAGGACTTGCCGCCATGGGCAAGATACCGTTTGTCTCCACGTTC
>CAZDXU010000087.1:0-2989 GCA_964509585.1 uncultured Actinomycetota bacterium
GGAAGCCCGGGGAAATCCATGCCGAATATCTTATCATCTTCCTTAAATCCCCACATCGACAGCTGCTTTGAATTCCTGTAAGAATCTAAACCGAAATTAAGAGGCTTGAAGTAAACTCCATTTACTTTTTCTGCAGCAGCCTTGCAGATGCCTTCAGCTATTATTGCATCTGTCCCGTAGGGAAGATGGAGCCCGTGCCATTCAAGGGGGCCCACAGGTATGAAAGCAAGACCCGATCTGTCCCGGGCTTCTATTATCTCTCCAGGCCTCATCTCATCAATGGTCTTCAATACCGCCACCGCCCTGATTATTCTCTTATACTATTTATATTGTCCGTACTCTTTTCCTGCCTTTATAAAAGCCCTTACATTCTCAAGAGGCGTATCGTATTCGAGGAAATCCGAAGGCTGGAGGATAAACTTTCCGCCAGGCTTTCCGGCTTCAACTGCTTCTTTTACTGTATTTCTTATAGTAACCGGGTCTCCGTCCTTGATCACATTTACCTGGTCAATATTCCCTATTATTATATATTTTCCTTCCGATAGTTCTTTGGCCTTTTTGAGGTCGGCATCACCCAGCAATGGAGGCGGAGAAAATGTCTCGATTATATCTGCACCCATCCCGGTATATGATGCGGCAAGGTTCATTATCGGTCCACAATTATGGTAAAGGACTTTTTTGTCCAGGCTATGGATAAACTCTATAAGCTTTTTCTCGTAGGGCAGTACATTTTCCTCGAATATCTTCGCTCCCAGGAAGCCTCCGGCAGTGTTTCCTCCCATATTCAATAGATCCAGGTCTGTGTCTGTGATCGCTTTTATAAACGGCTTTACCCTGTTAAAACTGAAATCCATCAGCCTCTCATAAAATGCTTTATCCGTAAGATAAAGCATATATAATGTATCCAGGTCTATTAGCCTGGAACAATGGTTGAAAAGGCCCCCGGGGATCCACATGGATATAATGCCGTCATCCCCCAGGTATTCCTTTGTCTTTGAGACTATATCACTTATATGCCCCGGGTAATCTTCTCTCATCGAGGGCTCATATCTTTCCATGAGGGTAAGGTCCTTTATGCTGTTAACAGGCTTTTTTGTACATGCATAGTGGCGGGTCCCCTTTATGAATTCTGATATGGTAAACTCCTGGTATAATTCTCCCTCCGGTGTTACTGCCCTGGAAGCTGTTACTTTGCTTTTTCCCCTGGTAAAGACTTTTTTTTCTACTTTCCAGTCCCCGGTTCTGGCCTCTGTATTAAAACCGCCTATCATCAGCCACAGAGGGACGCATCCGCCCCATATCCTCATGTGGATATCGGCTTCAAACTCTCTCTGCAGGTCTATAACCCTGAACTTATTGCCCACATGATCATCAATATCATAATCAGGATATACCTGGGAAAAGAAGTGCCCTTCATCCATAATAAACAAAGTCACGGGTACCCTGTCTGCAATACCGCCGTTTAATGCTGTCAATATTCTGTCTCTTGGAGTCATATTTTAATTCCTCTTATATATCAGTTATTTTCCTGAGCGAACCTCAAGTATTCTTTATCTTTGTAGCTTTCCCCATTCTTTATCTTAGCAAGCTGGGCATCAACCAGAGAAAGTATGTGGTCGAAATTTCTGTTCTTCCTCTCTGCGGGCAGGTCTACCAGCTCATCCAAAATTGTGCCTCCCCTGCTGTCTGTAACTGTGGTGCTCTCAGAAGAGGTATCAAAATAGCCTGAGTAGCCTATATAACCGGTAAGGACTATTCCTCTACCCTTTGAGCTTCCAATGGCTGCCGGTACGTAATATTTGTCAAATAGTTCCATCCTTTCTTCGGGTCCCCAGCCGGGCCTGTCCCAGCCTATCTCGTGATGGGATATGCCAAGGAATACACCTATGCCTTTTGAAGTTATCTTCTCTACATATCCCGGCTTAAGTTCTTTTGGACTCAAGTGACCATTAATAGCCCTTAAACCTTTAATAGACAGCACATCGTCCATAAATGGTCCCCAGTCCCCGCATGAATGGTAATATAACCCTCCAAAAGCTTCTGATATCTTTTCTAACGAAGGGACCCCGAATTCCCTGTAAAGCACAGGTGTCATAAGCACCACCTGGTCGTCTGATACTGCAATACCGTCCCCTGAATTGACCAGGGGGAAGGTATGTACAGGATAAGCACTGTTTCTTATCATGTCATGCTGGGCAGAATAGAATTCTATGAATGCATCAGTAATAAGATCCATCAAATAGTGGACTTCTTTTTTATTCGTATAGCATGCCATCAGGAAATCATCAGTCTTCCAGATAAGTGATGCCACATCCAGCGGACTCTGGGGGTCGGTGTTTCCCAGCGGGATCATATGTCCTGTTTTTTCCTGCCAGTACTTCAAAGTCTCGAATACTCTCTGGTACACAGGGTTATCCATACCTGGTTTCTTGATGTCGTAGACATCCTCCGGATTTCTAATAATGGGCGCCGATACAGCAGGGTCATTGTCCCTGGGATATTCCACCTTACATCCGAATGCCTCTGCCATTATGGTTACTCCCTCAAATGGATCAAGGAAGGGTACATAGTCGGTTTTATGTTCAAGCGACAATACGCACTTTGCCAGGGCTGTGACCAGGTTATTATACCTGTCCTCATATAACTTGTGTTTGGGATAAAAACTGGTCTGGGTCACCTGCCATATGGGGACCCTGTCCACTTCCTGGCAATGCAGGGCCCGGGTACATCTATTAAGGGATTCTTTTATGGATGATTCCTTATCGCTGAAAAGCTCCTGATACCTTTCCATAAGAATTTTGATGTCACTGCTTATCAAATCATGTCCTCTCTAAAGCTTATATACTTAAGTATATTATCTTTTTTTATTATTGATGGCAATACTTAATAGAAGATTTCTGATAATATGAGATCAGGATAGTTGGACAGGAAGCCTATCTTTATTTATCCACCTTCTTTCAAAAGTTTTTTTCTCCTTCCTGACCCCTTT
>CAZDXU010000088.1:0-11778 GCA_964509585.1 uncultured Actinomycetota bacterium
GCCCGCATCTTTTATCCTCTGAAATTTCCCGAATCTTTCTATCACGCCTCTCTCAATAGGCCTTACTGTCCTGAATCCGGCAAACAGTATTACCAGGATGCCGATTGCCAGGAGCGGGTATCCGGCAAGCATTATCCCCAAAAAAAGCATTACCACCCCTGCTATTATGAGCAGGATACCTAATATGAGCATGTTTTATTCCTTTCTCAAAATCAAACCGTATAATAATGGGAATCAGATGATTCTCCCTGTAGATATTGTATCAAAAAGAAGTATTAAACACATTTAAATATTTCATGAAAATAAGATACTATATTATATAATGTATTTAAAAAGATCTGGATTTACAGGATGGCCTTGATGGATGACCATTCCCGTGACCGTAAAAATGATGCTGATCACAAACATGACAGTTTTGCCGAACTGTTTGAGTACCGGGATGTAGGCCGGAAAAGGCTTATCATCTCCCTTGCTATAACCCTGGCGGTGATGCTGTTAGAGATCATTGGCGGGATACTCACCGGGAGCATAGCCCTTTTAAGCGATGCCGGACATATGTTTACCCATAGCTTTGCCATTTCCATAAGCCTTATAGCTGCTTTCATTGCCAGGAAGCCTCGCTGCCATCACCGTACTTTCGGTCTGTACCGGGCAGAGATCCTGGCTGCATTTATAAATGGTATCATGCTCCTGTTTGTGGTAGGGGTAATATTATATGAAGCCATCCGCAGGATAATAAGGCCGGAAGAGATCGATGCCATACAGATGCTGGGGATCGCACTTATCGGACTGGCTGTAAATGCGGCCAGCATACTGATACTTAGAAGCGGCTTTAAAAGCAGCCTGAATATAAGAAGTGTCTTCTATCATCTTCTGGGTGACGCTGCCTCCTCGGTGGGTATAGTCATAGCTGCGGTTATAATATTTTACACAGGCTTGAATATTTTGGACCCGGTTATAAGTATAGGTATCTCATTGCTGATATTAATATGGGCAGTCAGCATTCTGAGGGAATCAGGCAGGATACTCCTGGAGATGTCGCCCTCAGGTCTTGACGCTGACATAATAGAAGATGACCTTAAAAAGAAGTTTCCCATGATAAGAAGGATGGAAAAAGTCCACCTCTGGGCCATTACCACCGATATGCTGGTGTTTTCTGCCCATATTGCCCTGGATGAAGCAGGTGATAATGACTGCTGCACTACCCTGTTTGACGAAATAAACCATTATCTGTCCCATAAATATAATATAATAGAGACTACCATTCAGAGAATAGGTAAGTGATGGAGGCTTATATATGAGCGCAAAGTTCTTCCCCTATCTTCTTGCTTTGACCACCCTGATATTCTGGGGCATTGCCCCTATATTCGGAAAGCTGGGAGTGGCAAAAATAAGCCCTTATACGGCCCTGGCGCTTAGGAGTTTTGTGGTGGCCATAATAATGCTGGCCATAATCCTTATCCGGGGAGATCTCAGGGATTTTGCCAGCCTGGATGTAAAAAGCGCTGTATTTATCGGCCTGGAGGGTATCTTTGCTTCGCTGATCGGCCATTTTGCCTTTTACTATGCCCTTAGATCGGGAGATGCCTCCAGGGTGGTGCCCATAGTATCTGCATATTCACTTATCACTATCCTGGCAGCAGTAATATTCCTATCAGAGAAGATGACAATATACAAGGGTGCGGGGGCACTGCTTATCATCGCCGGCGTTTTTTTATTAAGGTTCTAAAGTCCATGAGTATTATCAGAAAAAAGAACAGGAATCTCGCTATACCCGGCCTGATATGGTTTCTGGTATTTTTCCTGCTGCCCCTTTCAGTAATACTTGTCTATTCCATAACCGCAAGGTCGCTTATATCCGGAGAACCGTTTAGGTTCACTGCAGATAATTTTATCCAGGTATTCCAGAAAAGACATTACCTCATAATACTGCTAAGATCACTCAGGATAAGTCTTTTTACCACTGTCATATCCATACTGTTTTCATATCCGGTAGCATACTTCCTGGCAAAGAGGACAAGATTTGACAGGGCGCTCATAGTCATGCTGATGATCCCTTTCTGGATAAACTACCTTATAAGGACATTTGCCTGGAAGCTCATACTTTCCGATAACGGTATAATCAACCAGCTGCTTATGGCACTCAATATTATCGATGAGCCCCTGAGGATCATGTATACACAGACCTCGGTACTCCTGGGCCTGGTATATACTTATACTCCCATGATGGTGCTTCCGCTTTATGCCTCGCTTCTGCGCATAGACGACTCACTTATCGAGGCTTCCCTTGATCTGGGCGCATCGAAGGCCCGGGCTTTCTTCGACATCACATTCCGCCTCAGCCTGACCGGCATATTTGCCGGGACCCTCCTGGTGTTTATCCCCGCCCTGGGTTCTTTTGCCATACCGGCCATACTGGGCGGTACGGATTCGGTGATGATAGGAAATATGATAGAGAACCAGTTTAACCTGGTGGGCAACTGGAATGCAGGTTCTGCCTTCACCCTTTCCCTGGCAGTCCTCTCCATAGTGATGGTACTTTTCTATGCAAAGATATTCGGGCTTGAATCTATTTATAAAAACAGGGGGATATGATGAGAGCGGGAAGATCCTACGGACTCAAGATATATACTACTATTTTCTTCCTGTATATATTCACCCCCCTTATGATCATATTTATCTTTGCCTTCAACCGGGGGGAAGGTTATGTGTTCCCCCTGCAGGGATTTACATGGAACTGGTTTATAGAGTTTTTCCGGGACAGTTCCGCCCAGAGATCTATCGGCAACAGCATAATAATCGCACTTTCCTCGGCAACCATAGCTACTATCCTGGCAGCTTTTCTTACCATAGGCCTGCTAAAAGGACGGTTTAAGAGGCCCCAGATTTATATTACTTTCCTTATGCTTCCCGTACTTATGCCCAGCCTCACTATCGGCATAGCCGCCCTGGTATTTTTCAGGACCTTAAACTTCCCCTCTGGTATGCCGGTAGTGATACTGGCGCATGTATCCATAAGCATGAGCTATGTCTTCCTTATAATAATGGCCAGGATCGAGAGTCTTTCACTCAGCCTGCAGGAGGCAGCCATCGACCTGGGAGCCAGCTGGTCTTCCTCTATAAAAGACATAGTATTCCCCAACCTTATGCCGGCTATGGCAGCTGGCTGGCTTTTTGCATTCATGATCAGCTGGAATGAATTTATAGTGACATATTTCCTTATAGGCAACAGCTCCACCCTGCCCATATATATCTTCTCACAGCTGAGGTTCGGCATATCTCCAAAGGTAAATGTGATCTCACTCCTGGTGACCCTGTTTACCCTTCTGGCGGTATCCGTCCTCATGTGGGCAAGGAGATTATACAGGAGAAATCCTCAAAGCGGGAAAGCTGTATGAATTTTTTCCGATTTATTATTAAAATATATGAATAATATAAAGTGCTGGATGGAGGTCCAAATGCATGGTAAAAGAAGTAAATGGGTTAATATAATATTCGTTATCATGGCGGCAGCAGCAATCATGTCTATCTCATTTCCTGGCTGCGGGGCTGAAAAAGCAAAAGATGAGCTTACAGTATATGTATGGGAAGGTTATCTTCCGGAAGCGGTAACTGATATGTTTGAACAAGAGACAGGGATAAAACTTAATGTAAACCTGATATCAGACAATGCTTCCGTCTTTACCCTGCTTAAGGGAGGGGGCAATGCCGATATCATAATGCCTACCCAGAACCAGGTCAACCGGTTCTATGAGGAAGGGCTGGCACTTGCCCTGGACCTGGATGAGATAGAAAACTACGGGAATGTCACAGACTCATTCAGGGACCAGCCCTGGAGCATGTGGGACGGAAGCCGGATGGGTCAAGGGGATACTTATGTGATACCCTATGTTTTCGGTACCAGCGGTATAGTAGTGAACACCCATAAATATGAGGGCCCCCTAGAAGGCATAGGCTGGGAGATATTATTTGATCCCCAGTTAAAAGACAGGGTCTCTTCCAGGGACTCGGCCGAATCAATAATGATATGCATGGACCTTATGGGAATACCCAGACAGGACCTGGTAGACGATACAGATGCTACACTGGAAAAAGTCAGGGACAAAGCCCTCCAGCTGAAGGAAAATGTACTTAAGTTCTATAGTACCGGTGCCGAGCTCCTGGACATGCTGGCAAATGAAGAGGTCTGGGTAAGCCACATATGGGACGGAGGGGCCAGGAAGCTGGCTTCCGGGGATGATAAGTTTGTATATGTCCTTCCTTCTACAGGAGGCTTTGGCTGGACGGATACATTTATGATACCGGCCGCCTCCGATAATCCTAAAGGTGCCCATATGTTTATTGATTTTATGCTGCAGCCGGAGGCGGCAGCCATGGTAATGTCTGAGGGAGGTTATACCACTACAGTAAAAGGGTCGATAGACCTGGCAGAAGGCATAGATAAAGAACTTTATACTTTTGAAGATGAAGAGATGGCAAACCTGGTATGGCAGATAAACTTTCCCGAGGATATAATAGCTGCTTATAACAGTTTCTGGGAAGAGCTGTCTACTGTCAACTGATCACAGATCTAACTGATGGAACATAATGTAGAAGTAAGCCATATCTCAAAGAGTTATGGCAGGATCAAAGCTGTAGAAGATATAAGCTTTAAAGTAAGGGAAGGGGAATTTTATTCCCTTCTCGGTCCTTCAGGCTGCGGAAAGACTACCATCCTGCGCATACTGGGAGGATTCATCGGGCAAGACAGCGGCAGGGTCCTTATAGACGGAAGGGACATGAAGGGAATACCTCCCAACCTGAGGAATACCAGCATGGTATTCCAGGACCTGGCTCTTTTTCCCCATATGGATGTCACCGAAAACATCATATACGGGCTCAAAAAGAAAAGGCTGGATCGGGATATGATCTCAGTCAGGTTAAATCGGATGACAGATATACTGGGCCTTAAGGGATTCGAGTCCAGGCATATATCCCAGCTTTCCGGCGGACAGCAGCAGAGGGTGGCCCTTGCCCGTTCCCTGATACTGGAGCCTGAGATACTTCTCCTGGATGAGCCCCTGGCATCACTGGATAAAAAATTGAGAATAGCCATGCAGGATGAGCTCAAGAAAATACAGAGGAAGATAGGAACCACATTCCTTTATGTCACGCATGACCAGGGTGAAGCTCTTACCATGTCTGATACCATAACTGTCATGAATGAAGGAAAGATCGTACAAACCGGAAGCCCGGACCATATATACGACCATCCGGACAATATTTTTACTGCAGATTTTATCGGGGCAGGGAATTTCATACCGTTGCGGTCAGTAAAAAAAAGTAATGGTATTTTGGAGCTTACCGCGGAAAAGGGCAAGTCTTTCATATCCGGCTCCAGCTTGCCGGGCAATGCTGGCAATAAAGATCCTGTGTTCTTTATAAGGCCGGAAAAGATAAAAATTGGAAGCAGCGATAAGAGGGATGCCAATATATTTTCCGGAAAGGTGGTCTCATCAGTGTTTGAAGGCCCGGATATCAGGCTGGAGATAGATTCTCCTCAGCTGGGCATGGTAAGGATAGAGATAAAGAATGACGGAAGTCCTTTTGACCATAAGACATCTGGCAGCCTCATATTCCACTGGGACTGCAAAGACGGCATGGTCTTATTTGATTAGGGACCTGTTAAGACTCTTAAAGCCTGCAGCAGCACCTATTCTGAGATTATTTCTATATCATCAAATTTCCTGAAATGCTCATCAAAAGAAAAGACTTTATTTGCCCTTTTTCTTAATAAATGACAATATATATAAGCATCTACAAAATTAACATTATGGTCCCTGTATGCATCAAGTGACTTAAAGATTATCTGTTTATTTTCCATTATTATATTTTTTTTTAGCATTAAAGCTTTAACCTTCTCGTTGATCTCCTTTTTTGACAGCTCAAAAACTTTCTCCAGCACATAAACAAGCTCTGATACAACCATATCGCAAACATATAGTTTGTATATTCCTGATTCCATTTTTTTAAAAAAGCCGGAAACCTTTTCTGCAAATTCTTCTGGCTCGCCGGTCAGGTATCGTATAAATATATTTGTGTCAGCATAAACTATATTATTCATCCATCACCTCTCTTGCGTGCTCGGTTTGAGCAATTGACTCTATTTCATTCCAGTTTTTCTTCCTGTATTTTTGAGGTATTCTTAGTGAACCTTTTAAAGAATCAAAAGACTCAATTCTTTCCATAACTATTAGATTATCCATGATTTTAACATCCAGGTTATCAGATTCCTTAAGCGACAGCTTGTCTCTTATTTCTTTCGGGATGGTGATTTGACCCTTCCTTGTTATCTTAGTCTTACTCATGATTATTTCCTTGTTTTATTGTTTTAGTAGTATTATATAATTTTAGTAAGAAATTGCAAATATTATGCGGGATATAGTGATAGGTATCCAGTCATTTTGACGAGTCATTTATGAGATGGAGCTCTTCTTCGCCACCTTTTTCGCAGGAGACATTATATGTCCTGCCTTTCCAGCAGACTCCTGTATTATACCGGTACTGGAACACCGAGTTCACTGCTATGGAAAGGAGGTATATCACCGAAAGAGGATGCAGGATAACGTCTATGACTCTCATCCTGAACCTTATAGCCAGCATTATTTTGGTCAACATCACCAATATTATCTGTAGAAATATCACATTTGTGACAGCCGGGGACCAGCTTAATAGTATAGCCAGGGGAAGCATTATAAAGGGTGCCAGGTGTATGGCGGCCACTGCTATAAAAGCTATCGATATCATTATCAGGCGGTAGTCAAATGCCGAGAACAGCACCTTGGTATAACCATGTACGACTTCCCTGAAATTATGGTACATCCTGCAGTATAGATTATTGCGTCCATCAAAGATCATGAACCGGTATCTGCATCTTTTTACCTGCTTTGCTATAAGGACATCTTCCAGTATCTCGCTCTTTACGGAACCGTGTCCCCCGATAGCCTGGTAGACATCTTTTTTAAACAGCATGAACTGGCCGATGGCTGTACAGAAAAGGGGGCTGCGTGTTCTCCTTATTAATGACAGGGGCAGAAAAGCCATTATCATGAAATTGCCGGCCGGCACCATCATCCTTTCATGTATGGTCACCATTATCTGTTTGGCAAAGACAGAAAGCGCGTCCAGGCGGAATCTCAGAAGGCATGCCAAAGAAGATGATACTGAATCGGCAAAATGAAGTGTATCTGCATCGGTAAACAGGAAATAATCTCCCCTGGCATATTCAGAAAGCTGCTGGCAGGCATAGGATTTTCCCAGCCAGCCTTTTTCCAGCGGCTTTCCATGGTAAAGCCTTATCCTGCTGTCCTTTTTGCAAAATCTTTGCACTATATGGGAAGTCCTGTCACTGGAGTTGTCATCAAGGACCAGTATCTCGATATTGGCATAATCCTGCCTGATAAGTGAGTTAAGGCACCTGCCTATATTTTTCTCTTCATCCCTGGCAGGTATGAGTATGGACACAAGGGGGTTTTTCTCTAAAAAACTTTCCGGGAGCCGGTAATCTGCGGTATTTTTAAACAGCAGATTGTTTATAATGAAATTGATCATCACAACCAGGAGTATGGATGCTACAATATAATGATATAGCAAAAAGAGGTCCATAAAAAACCCCGATACCTTTATTTGTCCCGTATTATATCATAAAATAATAATATAAATATTAAATTTATATTATAAAACTAGATCCTGCCGGACTTCCCGGCAGCTTTTTCCCTGAAACTGTCAACCCTGATAATAAATCTCCGGTGGATCCCCTCGCCTATCTTTTCCTGCTCATCAAAGGCCTCCACCTTAAATAGCAGCTTACTCCCGTTAATCTCTGTAAGTACTGCCCTGGCAGTTACATTCATACCCATGGGAGTAGCTGCAATATGTTTGACATCCACTGCTGTCCCTACTGTAGCATACCCCCGGGGAAGCCTGCTGTCTACTGTATTTATAGCTGCTTCCTCCATAAGTGCTACCATGGCCGGGGTAGCGAATACATCGACGCTGCCGCTTCCGTATTTAACGGCAGTATTATCCTGTGAGACTGTAGTCCTTGCCTCTCCATTCATATCTATTTTAAGATCAAATCCTGTCATCTCTATCATCTCCAGTTAATTAGACGAAAGATATTGTCTTTTTCTTCTTTTTGTTCTAATTAGTCCTATGCATAATGATATGCATTTAAAATATAACTTAAAACATCTTGACAAAATCATCTTGTCGTAATACCTTGTAATACATGGAGGTAATAATGAGCAATATTATTTCAATCAGATTGCCTGATGACCTTAAAAGAGAACTGCAGGAAATGAGCAAAGAAGAATCAAGGCCCATAAGTGAACTTATCAGGGAATCCCTAAAAAAATATATCACCGTGTACCGTTTCAGGAAGATCCGTGAAAAGGTGCTTCCTTTTGCAGAAGCCCAGGGGATACTGACAGATGAAGATGTTTTTAAGATAGTGTCGTGAAGGTAGTATTGGATACTAATATATATATTGCGGCATTTGCTGCAAGAGGACTCTGCACTTCTCTATTCGAGCTCTGCCTTGACAGGATTGCCGTCATCATAAGTGAACATATTATTTCTGAGGTCTCTAAAAATTTATCTAAAAAGATAAAGCTTCCATCTGATAAGATCGATGAAATAATAGAAATACTGAGAGAAAAGTGTGAAGTGACAGATTATAAAAAGCTGGAGAGTAAAATATGCAGGGATGCCGATGATGATAATATCCTGGCTTTAGCTGAGTACAATAAAGCTGAATATATAATAACAGGAGATGAGGACCTTCTTGTCCTGGAAAAATTCAGATCAGTACCAATAATGGGTCCGCGCGGTTTCTGGGAAATATTAAGAAAACAAAAAGATATAGATAAATACATATAAATACTGCAGGGAGGAAGGTTTGAGGGATACATCAAAACAAATGGTAAGATCTCTAATAGATCTGTAGTTTTCCGCAGCCCTTAAGACAAATATTATATTAAGAAAAGATCCCCGGAAATATGAACCCTGCGGGGATCTTTAATGATAATGATCTTAAAAAAGCTTATCCGGCATATTCCTTCTTCATATCCTCAAGAGTCAGGAATCCATATTCTCCCGCATGTCCGGCAGTACTGAAATCTTCCATCTTGCCCTTTACTGTCCTGTATACTGCCTCCCTGGCCTCGCCGAAATATGTCCTGGGGTCAAATGCGGCAGGATTATCATGCATATACTTCCTGATTGCACCGGTTATGGCAAGTCTTCCGTCTGTATCGACATTTATCTTCCTCATGCCCCTCTTTATGGCTTCCTGGATGCTTTCCATGGGTACGCCCATAGTCTTTTCCAGCTTTCCGCCATACTGGTTGATGATGTCTATAAGTTCAGCCGGTACGGAAGAGGAGCCGTGCATCACCAGCGGCATGCCCGGTATCTTTTCCTGTATGGCATTTATTATGTCCAGCTCAAGTTTGGGCTCGGCCTTGAATTTATATGCTCCATGGCTGGTCCCTATGGCCAGGGCCAGGGCATCCAGGCCGGTCAGCTCTATAAACTTAACTGCTTCATCAGGGTCGGTAAGCATTACCTTTCCCGAGCCGACTCCGTCCTCTATGCCTCCCAGTGTGCCCAGCTCGCCTTCTACGCTTACACCCTGCTTATGGGCATACTCCACAACTTTTTTGGTTATAGCTACATTTTCATCAAAATCTGTAGGTGTCTTGGAATCTTCCTTGAGGGAACCGTCTATCATTACAGAAGTAAAACCAAGCTCTATCGCCTCTCTGCAGGTCTCAAAACTGTTCCCATGGTCCAGGTGGAGGGATATGGGTATGCCAGGATTATCCTCTACCGCAGCCTGTACCATATATTTTATATAATACATATTGGTATAGGCCAGTGCACCCCTTGAAGCCTGAAGGATGACCGGGGACTTTGTCTCCGATGCAGCCCTCATTATACCCTGTATCTGCTCCATATTATTTACATTATAGGCCCCTACTCCATAGCCTCCCCTGACTGCTTCGTCCAGGATCTGTTTCATCGGTACCAGTGGCATTTCTTTCCCCCTAACATTTCCATTTTTTATACTTCCCGCCTGAGATCAAACCAGAAAATTATAGCATGATATGTTGTTGATTCTTAGTGAAAATTATAGCGGATATATTTATGCAATTTATTTGGCTTCGGCAATAATAATCTTTTCATGATTTATTATCGTTTTTCATCTCCGAGGACAGGACTATGGCATCAGCAACTTCCCTCATGGATTTTCTGTTGTTCATGGCAAACTTCTGTATTTTTTTAAAAGCTTCCTCCTCTGAAAGACCCTGTTCCTTCATAAGTATCCCTTTGGCCCGTTCAATGGCTTTCCTGCTCTCCAGTTCTTCTTTTATGACCTTGGTCTCCACTACCAGGCGGTAGTTCTCGATAACTATAGCAGCCTGGTCAGCTACTGTCTGCAGTATATGGGTCTCATATTCGCTGAAATGGTGGGGTTTTGATGTATAGGTGGTAAGGACTCCCACCACCTTTCCCTTGACATGAAGCGGCACGCATAGAAGGGAGGCCAGGCCTTCCTTCCTGGCGATATCATGATATTTATATTCCCTGGTCACGGAGATATCATATATGGCTTCCGGCTTGTTCTCCAGGGCTACTTTGCCTGCAATACCCTCGCCCAGCTTAAGGGGATTCTTATTTATATAATCCTTGCTTATGCTCTGGGTAGCCTTTATCACCAGCTCTTTCTTCCTGGTATCAAGGAGCATGAGGGTGCATATCTTGGAATCCATTACCTCGGCAGTCACCGCCACTATGAGCTTTAGTATGTCCTCGAGATAGAGGTCAGAAGTTATGGCCTCTCCAATTTTGGACAGCGCCTGGATAATATCCCTGGCGCTTTCAATATTCTTTTCCTTTTGTTCTTTTGCATCCATATGTTTTAATACAGGTTTGCGGATAATCAATTATAGTATATAAGTTTTAAAAATTATATAAAACCCCTATAATTAAGCTAATTTAAAAGATGCGGAACTAGAAACAGATGAAGTGACTGGAGTAAAGCTTGCTGGGTGAAGAAAGAAGAGAATATATACTTAACCAGATAAAGAAGACCGGGAGCGTAAATGCCATAGATATAGCCCGGACCCTTGAAGTGTCTGAGACTACCACAAGGAGGGATCTTAACCGCCTGGCAAGGAAAAACCTGGTAAAAAGGACCTACGGCGGCGCCCTGGCCATAGAGCCTGTGGGAGTTGAGATGAAGTTTAACACCCAGAAGGAAAAATTTATCCAGGAAAAGAAGAAGATAGCTCTGGCGGCATCTAAGATGATAGAGGATGATGATGTGATACTCCTGGAGGCGGGTACCACCGGCCTCCAGACAGCACTGAACCTGACCCATATTACCAGCCTCAAAGTCATCACCAACAGCTGTGACATCGCTACCCTCCTGGGAAAGACCAATCCCCGGTTCGAGATAACCCTCTGCGGAGGATTGCTGCGGACTGACACCCATTCACTTATCGGCCCTATTGCCGATAATACTTTCAAGAACTTCAATGTGGACAAGGCATTTATAGGGATAACCGGGATAGATATCAATAAGGGAATAACTGCAACCGACCACATCGAAGCCCAGACCAAGAAGATGATAATAGACAGCGCCAAGAGGGTGATCGCCCTTTGTGATCATTCCAAGCTGGGGCATGTGTCAATAAATCACATAGCTCCTGTAAATGTGATAGATACCCTTAT
>CAZDXU010000089.1:0-7489 GCA_964509585.1 uncultured Actinomycetota bacterium
GTCTGAGGAAGATGGAGCAGTAGAAAACGGTACCGGAGATGAAGATGGATTGCAGTCCTATTTTGATGATCTAAAAGATTATAATCTGTATATGGAAGAGTTTAGATCACTATACAGCAGGTATTCTGCTGAACTGATAAGCCTGATAGATGATTTTGGTAATGAAACTCAAGATATAGAGAAGAAGAGCCAGTATGCTCATTTAATAAAAGATATTGAAGAGGAGTGGATTATCGACTTAAAAGAAGTAAAGGTGCCTGATTTTTTAATGGGATATCACGATTATTTCATTGGTTTTTTAAATAATGATGTGTTGTACTATAAGTATTTTTTGGAAGCAGATCTGGAAAAAGCGGATGATTATTCCCAAAAAGCTGATGAATATTATGATAAAAGACTGATAGAATTAAATGCTTTAGAGAAAAGCTTCAATGAAAGAGCTGAAAGTCTTGGTCTTGAACTGCCTTTTAATTAATTATTTGGCTGCTGGCAAAAAACGTTAAACCACACAAGAAAAATTTTTTACTTAGTAAAGCCTTTCCATATAATGAAAAGCCAATAAAACCATTTCCGGAGATTGTATTCTTTATACCTTTCTGAATCCATTTCGATTAACCAAGACAGATCTCCTTGTTTCAATATATCCAGCGGGATAATACCCTTTTTCAAATATTGTTTTAGAAAAATTCACTATTTTTCTTGACATAGGTAGAATTTATGATAAAGTTAGCTTATACTAACATTTTAACCCAAAGCTAATAAAGTAAGGAGAACCTATGTATTTAAGCGAAGTCAAGCCAAAAACCAGATGCAGGATAGTGAAGATAGAAGGAGAGGGAGGAATCTGTAGGAGGCTAATGGATATGGGATGCAATAGGGGTGCCCAGATCGAAGTAAAAAAAGTAGCGCCCCTGGGCGACCCTATAGATATTGTCATAAGGGGATACCATCTCTCCCTGAGAAAAAATGAAGCAAAGAACATAGAAGTGGAAGAGATCTAGGCAATAATATCAAGAAAAAAGTATTTACAGGAGGAAAAATGGCAAAAAAAGAAATCACCATTGCCCTGTCGGGAAACCCAAATTCGGGTAAGACTACTATATTTAACAATATAACCGGCGCCAGGCAGCATGTGGGAAACTACCCGGGAGTTACCGTAGAAAAGAAATACGGCTATATAGATTATAAGGGATATAAAATAAATGTGGTGGACCTTCCGGGGACATATAGCCTCACTGCATATTCCGAAGATGAGGTGGTAGCAAGGGATTTTGTGATCAATGAAAGTCCGGATGTGGTGGTCGATATCATAGATTCTTCAAACCTGGAGAGAAACCTTTACCTGGCTGCACAGTTTATTGAACTGGGGACTCCCTTAGTCCTTGCTTTCAATATGTCTGATATCACAAGATCCATGGGAAGGGAGATCGATATCAGGCTTCTGTCAGAGCTCCTGGGTTCACCTATAGTGGAAACTGTCGGTCACAAGAATAAGGGAACTGAAGAGATACTGAATGCTGTAATAGACATAATAGAGAATAAGACAAAGAAAAAAATTGAAATGAGATATGGGGATGAGATCGAAAATGAATTGAACAGAATATCAGGGATCATAGAAGATAAGAAGGTCCTGTCAGATAAGGCCAGCCCTAAATGGCTGGCGCTTAAGCTTCTTGAGCAGGATAAGGAGATCGAGGATAAAGTGTCAAAAGCGGCAGAGACCGATTATCCCGATATAGAAAAAGAAGTAAAAAAGGCTATAAAACATCTGAAAAGCGTTTTAAGGGATAATCCGGAGACAGTTATTGCAGATGCAAGGTATGGATTCATAGCGGGGGCACTGGCAGAGACCCAGAAAGAAACAGAAAAAACAAGGATTTCCACTACTGACAGGATAGACATGATACTTACAAACAGGATACTGGGGCTCCCCATATTTGCGGGACTTATGTGGCTGCTTTTCCAGTTCGTGTTTAAAGTAGGGGCTTATCCCATGGACTGGATAGATATGGGATTTGGCAAACTGGGTGACCTTATTGCAAATGCTATGCCGGAAGGTCTGCTGCAATCCCTGATAGTCGACGGAATAATAGGCGGAGTTGGCGGGGTAATAATATTTACTCCCAATATCATACTCTTATTCCTGTGTATCGCTATTCTGGAGGACAGCGGTTATATGGCCAGGGCGGCATTTATAATGGATAGGCTCATGCATAAAATAGGACTTCACGGAAAATCCTTCATACCGATGCTCATAGGCTTCGGCTGCACCATTCCCTCCTATATGGGTTCAAGGATACTGGAGAACAAAAAAGACAGGCTCATAACCATGCATGTCAATACATTCATGAGTTGCGGAGCCAGGCTGCCCGTATACATACTTTTAGCTGGCGCATTTTTCCCCCGGATAGCCGGCAATGTTATATTTTCCATATATATGATAGGCATTGCCATGGCCATACTGATGGCGAAACTGCTAAGAGCTACCAGGTTTAAAGGGGAATCGGCGCCTTTTGTAATGGAACTTCCTCCCTACAGGGTCCCGACATTTAAAGGAATACTTGTGCATACATGGGAGAGGGCCTGGCTGTACCTTAAAAAAGCAGGTACCATAATACTGGCTATATCCATTGTCATGTGGATACTGTTTACATTCCCCATGATTGGAGGCGATTATTCAGAGGATCATGACGCTGATATTGCAACCATTGAAGAATCATTTGAAGCAGGCAGCATGACAGAAGAGGAATACGAAGAGGCGCTTGTTGAAATAGAAGCAAAGATGGGTGCAGAGCAGCTGGCATATTCGGCAGCCGGCAGGATCGGGAGATTCATTGAACCAGTATTTAAGCCTCTGGGATTTGACTGGAAGCTAGCCGTGGCGTCTATCTCCGGAATAGCGGCAAAAGAAGTTGTGGTATCAACCATGGGGACACTTTACAGCATACAGGAAGCAGACGAAGAGACAGAGACACTCAGGGAAAGTATCGCTTCTGATTACAGTCCCCTGGTCGGATACAACTTCATGCTGTTTACATTGCTGTATTTTCCCTGTATGGCAGGCATGGCGGTATTTAAAAGAGAAGCAGGATGGAAAGAGATGTGGTTCCAGATAGGCTATACGCTTCTTTTGGCCTGGATAGTATCATTATTAGTGTTCCAGATAGGAAGACTGTTTATATAGGCAGGTGAAGAATATGGAAATATTAGAGATAGTATTAATAGTCATAGTAGGAATTGCGGCGGCAGGGGGTGCAATAGTATTAATAATAAGGGATCTGAGAGGCAAGGGAACATGCTCTTCCGGAGCATGTTCCTCCTGCAGCCTGGCAGGCAAATGTATGGATAAAAATGGCTACAGTAGTTACAAGATCACTGAAAAAGGAAATAAACGCCTTTAAATGATCCTATAAAAATGGTCCCCCTATCTGGTATAACTGAAGATAAAATATAAGGGCCTGGCGGAGGAGGTTTTCTTTACAGGTAATTGTTGAGCAATAACTATAAAGCTGGATTTCAGAGAGGTTAATGCTATTAAGCAGCTCAAAGAACTGCCGATAGCATAGATGAGACCAGTGGCTGAAAGTTTCTTAGGAAAGAAGCCTGTATTATTAGATTAATCCTATTATCATCAGCCCCGGAACTAAATGAAAATGTATATCAAATGTAGCAATCCTTGCTCCGTTTTCAAGAGCTGCGGCAGCAATCCATATGTCATTGGTAGGGATAGGCGTGCCGTTTTCTTTCAATATTTTAATAAGTGATCCATATCTTTCTGCTATGGATTCATTTATATCAATAATATAGATTCCTGGCTGTCCAATAAATTCTTTCAGTTCTTTTATATTATCCTTTAACCTGCTGCCCATTTGAAATCCGGCATACAGTTCACCCAGGACTATTGAGGAGATATAGACTTCATCAGCATTTTCCAATAGCCCAACAACTTCAGCAGCACCTCTTTTTAAGGCTGAATAGATATTTGTATCAATACAGATCCCCATTATTCCCAGATCTCCTTATCGATCTTATCAAAGGCTTCTGTGTTTTAATACAAAGATATATTTTCCTGGATGTTTGCCTGTATGATCAAATAATATATTTTTCCAGAGTAAAGTTTAATAATCCGAGGCCTTTGCAGCAGCGCATAGGGGACTTGAACAATAATAAAAAATATCTGAGAGATGACCAGGACCTATTAAAATAGTAAATTTGTTTGGTCATAAACCAATAAAAAATATTTTATTGGAAAAATCTGGAATTTTTATAATTTTTGATCTGTTTTTGAAAGAATGAAAACACTTCTTCTTTTTTGTATTCTTTCCCGATAAAGTCAATTGTAAAGTCTTTAAGATCATCGAAGTATACCAGCTGGGAGAGAAATAGTTTTTCAGAAAATTCTCCACCGAATTTTTCTTTTGCATCAATTAATATCTGATCTATGGGGAATCCTTCTTTTAAAATTATAAAAAGATCCAAATAGTCCCTGTAGGCAGGACGTCTGCCTATGGCATAGGCTTTATCGGAAGCAATATCCTTGAAGGAGGATATTGATATGGTATCGTGCTGTAAGGGTTTGTATTTCCTGTTAAAAGGAAAATAGATAAATGATACTTTTACTCCATCATCTACAATAAAGGAAAGTTCATCGGTATTGTCTATAATTACTTTAAATCCTGATTGAAATATACCAGAAGCCAGCCGGGGAAAACTATCAGGAATATGATATGGGAAAAAGAGGTCAAGATCATAAGACTTCCTGAGACAATACTGCAGCATCAATGCTGTTCCTCCAGATAATATACCATCCCTGCTGAAAAAATCTCTAAGCCGGAAAAGTGTTTTTTTCTGATTCTTATTAAGATAGTCCAGTGATATTTTTGACATATTCTTTTTCATTTAAGCTTTTTTTAATCCCCAGGATAAAATTCTTTACGAATAGGAATACCGGTCTTGTATAGATATTCCTCGGGCAGTTCATAAAAGCATCCTTTATCTCATTTTTCTTATAAACTTTGAACAGCCACTTTATCTCTTCCATATCCCCGTAAGCCAGTATCTGGTGGATAATATAGGTCTTATCTTTATTGATATCTATCTTTTCTATGCTTTTTGACCACAGGATACCCTGCAATGAATGGGGAATGGCAGTTTTTTCTATTAAAATATTTTTTTCCATTATTGTGTAATTATAACATTTATTATCAGCCAGTGTTTAGGATAATTATATCAGAACAGAAAACTGTATTATCTGTGACGGCACGGAATCCGGGAAATATTAATATATTAATATGGCGCCCCTATCGGACTTTACATAGATAATAACCGTCAAAGGACTGGCCAAAAGCGATCATAGGCGGGTAAAGGATAAAGGCATAAAGATAACCCTGGTGTGAATTATTTCCCATCCAGCGCCAGTACTGCCTTGCCGCAGATCTTGTTTACGGGATCCCATACCGTAGATATTGCCGGTGAATAGGAAAGGTCCAGCATATAGATGTCATCTACAGTCATCTCATTGATAATGGCTGTGGCAAACACATCGATCCTCTTGCCTACTCCTTCAGCTCCTATCATCTGGGCTCCCAGCAGTTTCCTGGTGCGGGGATCGGCTATGGCAATGACAGCTATCTTCTTTGCCCCGGGAACTGAGCCGGCATGGGAAGCATAACTGTCTATGAGTTTTATGGCTTCATAGCTTAAGTCCCCTGCTTCATGCGAACCGATACCGGTCCTGGCCATTTCCAGGCCAAGTATCTTGTCTACCACAGTTCCAACCGAACCGGGGAAAATGCCGCTGCCTCCGCCTGCATTTTCTCCTGCTATCCTTCCTGCCTTTACCCCGTTACCGGCAGTAGGTATATAGTCCTGCTTGCCTGTAACCAGGTTCTTTACCGTAGTACAGTCCCCGCAGGCATAGATATTCATATATGAAGTCTGCTGCTTATTATCGGCCACTATGGCATTTTTCTTTCCCAGCTCGATGGAGGTCTCTTCCAGGAAGCCGGTATTTGCCTGGATCCCGGCAGCAAAAAGTACGAAATCACAGGGGATATCTTCTCTTTCTCCCGAGTTTTCAATGGTAACCGAAGAATCGTTTATGGAAAGCGCTTTTGTCCCGGTAAGGACCTCTATTCCTTCCATTCCCGCTTTCCTGGTCATTATTATGCTGATCTCCGGTTCAAAGCCGCCCAGTATCCTGTCCATTACTTCTATTACCTTTACATCTATTCCCAGCTTCTTCAGGGCTTCTGCCATCAGCAGTCCCACCTGGCCTCCGCCGATAATAACCGCTTTGCCGGGCCGGCTGTCATCTATAAAACCTTTTAATCTCAGGGCATCATCCACGGTCCAGAAATTAAATACATTGGAGGAGCCGGCACCTGGTATATCAGGGATGACCGGGGAAGCTCCGCTGGCTATTACCAGGCGGTCATAACTAAATACCTTGTTTTCCCCGCTGCCCGCCACATTTACCAGGAGCTCCCTTTTGGCGGGATCCATGCCCACTACCCTGTGGCCGGTAAGGACATCTATATTCCTTTCCTGCTTAAAGAAATCCCTGGGATAGGCAAACAGGTCTTCTATTTTTTTTACATAACCCGATATGAAGTAAGGCAGGCCGCAGGAACCGTAAGATATATATTTACCGCTTTCAAGTACCGTTATATTGATATCAGGATTTTTCCTTCTTGCCTGGCTGGCTGCTGCCAGGCCGGCTGCGTTTCCGCCTATTACTACAAGATTATTATATAATTCGCTGTACATATCTGCTTTCTTTCTGGCTGTTAAAGACTTTATCAATTCTATAATATTTCATCCATTATTTCTATTTATAAAACCTTGAGGCTCCGGGACTTTGCAATTATTGGCCATAAGGATCCGGCAGGCGGTGCAAAATTAGCCGATATTTATGCTTTTAAAAAAAACTGTATTTAATATAATCAAGTAATCAGTTTCCTGCGGCGGCAGTGAAAGATAGATGGAGCAATTTTTAACCATAGAAGGGGATAATATGGATGCAAAGCTAAAGACAAAACTTCAGGAAAAAGCCAGGGACATCAGGGTAGACATCGTAGAGATGCTTTGCGCTGCCGGTTCCGGCCATCCGGGGGGATCATTATCGATGGCAGATATTTTTTCCTACCTTTATTTCAGCGGGATCCTGAATATAGATCCCGGCGACCCGGCAAAGAAAGACAGGGACAGGGTAGTGCTTTCCAAAGGGCACGCCTGCCCGGTGCTTTATGCAGCCCTGGCAGAGAAGGGGTATTTTGACAGATCACATCTAAAGACCTTAAGGAAGTTGGGAAGCATACTTCAGGGGCATCCCGATATGAACAAGACTCCGGGGGTGGACATGACTACAGGCTCCCTGGGGCAGGGTCTTTCCTGTGCTGTGGGCATGGCCCTGGGGGCAAAGCTTGATAAGAGCCCGATAAAGGTGTTTGCCGTACTGGGAGACGGCGAATGCGGTGAAGGACAGATC
>CAZDXU010000090.1:0-5305 GCA_964509585.1 uncultured Actinomycetota bacterium
TAAAGACCAGAAGGTATATAGCTTTCATCTTCACAGCAAGGTTACCGGCCTGCCTGATAAGATAATAAGCCTGATGGGCCAAAATAAAAAAATATTAAAGGTATCGGTGGGCTGACCGGCACATGTCTGACAGGGAACGGCAAAGATTTATAGCTGATGTGATGGTGGGCAGGCTGGCCAGGTACCTCAGGATGGCTGGATATGATGCAGCATACTCAAATGATGCTGATGATGACGAGATCCTGGAAACTGCCCGCAGGGAAGAAAGGATTGTGCTTACCAGGGATACTATGATGCTTAAAAGAAGGGATTTTACCAGGGGCAGCCTGAGATCGATATATATTACTGATGACAGTCTGAGACATCAGCTCCTGCAGGTGATGTCATGCCTGGGCCTGAAGCTTAAGCCCCGTCTGGTGATATGCCTTGTATGCAACAGCCCCCTGGAAGAAGTCAAAAAAGAAGATGTGGAGGGAAGGGTTCCGCCCTATGTGTTTAAGACCAGGGACACTTTCAGCCATTGCAGGGGGTGCGGCAGGTATTACTGGAGGGGCTCCCATTATGACTATATGGAGAAATTTTTCAGCCATCTAAACAAACTCATGTAAAAGATACCGGTTCAGGCCTTTTCTACTCTCCGGGATGTTATGAGGTTTATGCCCTTTTCGGTAAAATCTTTCTTTATTGTTTCATTAAAACCTACCGGTGACCCGACTTCGAGACATTTTACCAGGTCCGCTGCCTGCTTCCATCTATCTTTCTTTATAGGCTTATCGCTACGTACCGGGACCAGAGATAATCCTCCTCCTTTTACTTTGACTGTGGAAGTAAAGATCCTTCTTGGATCACTTATCTCTGACCGCGCATACTTTACACCCCGGCTGCATTCTGCGCCCATCACTTTTACCCTGCCGCTTTCCGTTTTGCTGCTGCTTATGCTTATCCTGCAGGATATGGGGCAGACTATGCATGTTATCTCTTTATCTTTTATGATATCTCCTCTGCGTCTATCCTTAGCGCTTTAATGCCGGGCAGGCCGTCAAGATATTTGGTTATGTCCAGCCTTACCAGCTCGGAAGGTACCGCATAAGGCCTACTTAAGGAACCTATTTTTTTCCCGTCTGCAGCAATGGTCAGCCTTGTCTTCCTGAGATGTCTATCCACCCTGAGTGATATTACATTACTGGGGCTTCCGGCAGCAGGCACCCTTATTTTCTGCGGCACGATATATCTTACCGCCCTGCCTGCAGAAAGCCTGGTGCATTGACCCTTCCTATGCCGGTTATTATCTATATATTCTGCTGCATTTATGCCGGCAGCATAGCTGTCCCGGGATACATGGTCTACCAGATCGTATACATGCACAGTATTACCCCCGGCAAAAATACCGTCCCTGGAAGTATGCATCATATTGTCTATTACAGGCCCCCCTGTAATATGGTCTATCTCAATGCCGGCAGCCCGGGAAAGTTCATTTTCCGGTATAAGTCCTATTGATAATAGGAGGGTGTCGCATTTAATATATTCCTCGGTGCCGGCAACGGGAATACCATTAACATCAACCGCAGCAGTATATACCCCGCATACCCTGTATTTACCGTCTATAAAGGTCACTGTCCTTGAAAGGTGCATGGGTATGCCAAGATCATCAATGCACTGCACTACATTCTTGCTGAGTCCTCCGGGATAGGGCAGCAACTCCACTACCGCCTTTACCCTGACCCCTTCTATGGTAAGCCTCCTGGCCATTATGAGACCTATATCCCCGGAACCCAGTATGACTGCTTCTTTGCCTGGTATAAGGCCTTCTATATTAATAAGCCTCTGGGCCGTACCTGCTGTAAATATGCCTGCCGGCCTGAATCCGGGGATGGCTATGGACCCTCTTGATGCCTCCCTGCATCCCATAGCCAGCACTATTGCTTTTCCCCTTATGACAGTTATGCCGTCTGTGGGATTGGATACTGCCACGCCCAGGTCTTTTTCTATGGAATATACAAATGTGTCCAGAAGATAATCGATGCCGTCCAGGTCTTTGACCATATCTATATAGGCATGGGCATACTCCGGTCCAGTAAGTTCCTTCCTGAACCTCTTTATGCCGAAACCGGGATGTATGCACTGGTTAAGTATTCCTCCAGCATGAGTGTCCCTGTCTATTATGAGGACATCTTTTGCCCCGCCTTCCCTGGCTCCCAGGGCAGCTGCCAGTCCCGCCGGTCCGGCGCCTATTACTATTACATCATAGCTGTCTTTTTTCTTTTTTGCCTGCAGCATATCTTAATGGTATATTCAGGTCTTCCTGGAATGACCTGTTATGAAATTGGACCCGGTTTCATTCTTTAACACCCCTGCCGGATCAATATCCAGCTCCCGGCTTAATATTGATATCAGCCGGGGGAGGTCGAATGAGCCCTGGCACCTGCCGGTCCCTACCCGGGTCTTGAATTTCAATGCATCAGCGGTAAAGGCAGGTATGGGTGAATGTATGGCTGATATGACATCTCCTTCGGTTATATCCTCGCACCGGCATACAATCCTGCCATAGAGCGGTTCCTGCCTGAGCCATTTTTCCTTTTCTGGACTGTCCAGGTCCCGGAAAAGGGGCATTATTCTGTAGTCTTTTCTTTTGGACCTGTGGGGTACCAGGTCAAAATACTTATCCCCTATCATATCCTTTACATGTCCGGCAATGGCGGGAGAAGAAGTCAGGCCGGGAGAATCAATACCAGTAACATTTATAAGTCCTCTTACCTCCGGCATGGGACCTATTATATAGTCCCTGCCGGGGACAGACGACCTTATCCCGGAAAAAGCGGCTATTATGTCTTTTCCCTTCAAAGCCGGTACCAGCCTTAAGCTCTGACGATAGACATCCTTAAAATCTGTCCTGCTGGTAGATGTATCATTCCTGTCATCGGTTTCTATTGAATTGCCCCCCATAATAGTGTTTCCATTAGCGGTGGGGATCACGGCGCAGCCCTTGCCAAGGGGAGAGGGTACCGGGTATACGGCACCGTTTACCAGGTCTCCCGCAGCCTTATCTATTATATAATACTCGCCCCTGCGGGCAGTTATGGTAAAATCCGGGTTTCCCGCCCTGTTTATTATCCTGTCAGCATCCGCCCCGGCACAGTTTATTACCAGCCTGGAAAAGTACTCTTCCTTGCCGTCAGTCACTCCTGATACTGTCTTCTTTCCATGTTTCCACAGGAGGTCGGTGATCTCTGTATTGAATATGAAGCCTGAGCCGTTTACAGCGGCATGTTCGGCAGCAGCTATTACCAGCCGGTGAACATCTGTATATCCGGCATCCTTTACCCGCAGGGCGCAAATTGCCTCCGGTGAGGCATTGGGTTCAATCTCCATCAGTCTTTCCCTGCTGATTATCTCGACATCAACTCCGTTTTTTATACTCTGTTCCCTGAGTCTTTGAATGGTCCTTATCTCTTCATCATCAAAGGCCAGGATGACATAACCCGTCTTTTTAAAGAAGACGCCAAGTTGGCTGCACAGCTCCGGGAACAGGCGGTTTCCCTCAACACATAATTTGGCCTTAAGGGTTCCCGGTCTTTCATTGTGGCCGGCATGGACTATGGCGCCGTTAGCCTTGCTCTGTCCGGAGCAGACATAGCCTGACTTCTCTATTACGGCTATATCCAGGCCGTAGAAGCTTAGGTTTCTTGCCATAAGGCAGCCCGTGATGCCGGCGCCTATTATTATGATGTCATATGTTTTCTTCTTTACTATATCCTCCGGCTCCTTTATATGCTGTAATGCAGTATTATATATGATTTTTATAAATCCTTCGCAAAAATCCGGCAAATATGGAATTTTATTTTTCTGTATTATAATATAACCGGGATGAGAGCATTAAAAGAAAGATTATTTGGGTTCTTTTACAGTATCCCCAGGGTGCTGTTTATTAATTTTTTCAAGCTATTCGTAAGAATAAAAGTATCCAATCTGGAAAATATCCCCGATGACAGTTCGGCCATACTGGCCATAAACCACACCGGCGGCGCAGACCCCATAGTCCTCCTGGGCGCAACCGGAAAAAAGATATACTTTATTGCCTCTGCCAATAATTTCGCCACCAGGTTTACCGCATTCTTTATGAGGAAGTTCACCAACAGCCTGCCCGTATACAAAGACGGGAGCATAAAGAACCTATCCACATTCAGGGAGCTCATCCTGATATCCAAAAAGGACAGGGCCCTTTTTGGCATTTTCCCCGAAGGCAAGCTTAATAAGAAGGGGAGGCTGGAACCATTCCATAAGGGCGCTGCCTACCTGAGCTTTAAGACAAAGCTTCCCATAATACCTGTATATATCCATAACCTCAGAAAAGGTGTGAGTTCCGGAAGTTTCTGGGCAAGAAATAATGTCACTGAAGGTATTATCTCTATTGTCGCCAATACATTCCATAAGATAAATGTATTTGTAGGAGACCCCATAAATCCTACGGCTGAGGGGATAGTAGAGGACTTCAGGGGACTTGCCGATGCCAGGAACTATAAAGCCGCCATAGATGAGATAAATGAGGCCCTGTCGGAAGAGTTCGGCGATCTGGAAGAGGAGGCCGATGAAATGCTGAAGCCCCGCACCCAGAGCTGAAAGATTCAAAGGATCAATTGATCAGGGGTTAAATTATCCCGGGTGGACCAATTTCTTACAGAGATATATGGGCAAAGTGGCTATTTTCCTCTTTTTGTTCACCCCAAAATTCTGGCCGCTTAATTTATAAGCTTCCTGTGGCTTGTATCTATCCACAAATGAATCCAGGCTTTTAGACCTGCGTGAACGCTTCGAGGATTTTACCTCTAGCGGGATTATATGCTCTCCCCGGTTTATCAGAAATTCTATTTCTGCCTGGCCTTTTGACCATGCTATAAGATCGGAATTTAGGCCCGAAAATAGTTCCTGGGCGACAAAGTTTTCCGCTATAAATCCCTTGTATGATCCAAGGGTCTCACTTAATATGGCCTGATACGGCGTCTTGAGCATATAGTTAAGTATGCCTACATCAAACAAATAGGCTTTAAACCTGTTTTCCTTGCAGTAGCTTCTTAAAGGATGCTCCGCTTTTGAGGTGATCATACTTTTTATGCATAGTCTTGCCCTGGCGAGCCATCCAAGCGGTCCCGATACCCTGTCATATCCCTTTTGCCCGGGGATGACGTGCTTAAATTTATATTTTGATACTTCCTCATCCAGGGCACTTGAAAGCTGGGCGGGAATGGATTCGAATACATTATGTATATGGTTTGCATTTATGGTTCCTGAATATTTGGAAAAGTCTGCC
>CAZDXU010000091.1:0-13420 GCA_964509585.1 uncultured Actinomycetota bacterium
ATTCACGGAGCCTCCTGGCTGGATTATGGCCAGTATCCCGCTGGCGGCAGCAAGCTCTACTGCATCACTGAAAGGAAAGAATGCATCCGATGCCAGCACGGCACCCTTGCATCTTCCTGAAGATTTGTCTATTGCCAGCCGGGCTGCATCTATCCTGCTCATCTGTCCTGCACCCACTCCTACTGTAGCCCCGTTTACTGCCAGGACTATGGCATTTGATTTTACGCTTTTCGCTATCTGCCAGCCGAATATCAGGTCTTCCCACTGCATGTCGGTGGGTTCAATAACTGTTACTACCTTAAATGCCTGGCTGTCATCGATGCCTTCATCCAGGTCCTGGACCAGGAATCCCCCATCTACACTTTTTATATCAACTTTATCTGTAAGAAAGCCTTTTTCCTTTAGCCTGGAAATGTTTTTGCCAGCATCAAAGTCCAGCCTCAGGATCCTCAGGTTTTCTTTCCTGGAATGTATCTTAAGGGCTTCCGGCTCAAATCCGGGAGCAATAAGGACTTCCACATATTTATCTGACATAAATTCCGCCGCTTCCCTGGTCCATACCATATTACTGGCTACCACACTTCCAAAGGCTGATAAAGGATCTGAGTCATGGGCTTTCTGGTAGGCTTCGGCTATATCTTTACCTGTGGCCGCCCCGCAGGGATTATTGTGTTTTATTACCGATACGCAGGGTTTTTCAAATTCTTTTACTATCTGCAGGGCGGAATTGGTATCCAGTATATTATTATATGAAAGCTCCTTGCCCTGGATCTTTTCTGCATTTACCAGGCTGGAGGCAGAGGTATTGCCTGACCTGAAATACCCGGCTTTCTGGTGGGGATTTTCCCCATATCTTAAGTCCTGTATCTTTTCCAGTCCCAGCTCCATCCTGTCCCTGAATGTCCCGTCCCTGTCCCTATACGGAGAATCTCCGCCAGCACCTTCCATGCCGGTTATAAGGCCGGGCCTTATGCTGATACCGGTGCTGTCCGCAGCGACTGCCCTGCCGTAAAGGTACTCGAATATAACGCTGTCATATTCACAGGTATGCTGGAATGCCTTTACCGCCAGCCTGTACAGAGTGTCTCCGGAGAGCTGTCCTCCATTATTTTTCATTTCCCCGATTATAATCCTATAATCTCCCGGATCTACCACAACAGCTACGCTGTTATGATTTTTGGCGGCACTCCTTATCATGGTAGGACCCCCGATATCTATATTCTCTACTGCATCCGCAAGGCTGGCTCCCGGCCTTGATACGGCAGCCTTAAAAGGATAGAGATTGACAACCACCATATCTATGGGCAGTATGCCCGCCTTTTCGATCTCATCCATATGGCTCTTCTTGCTGCGGTCAGCCAGTATGCCCCCGTGCACCATGGGATGGAGGGTCTTTAATCTTCCGTCCATCATCTCCGGGAAACCGGTGAGCTCCTCCACCTTTTTTATCTTTATTCCCCTGTCATGGATTGCTTTATAGGTCCCTCCTGTTGATACCATCTCTACACCCATATCCTCCAGGTTCCCGGCCAGGTCTGCTATGCCCGTCTTATCGGAGACACTTAAAAGAGCCCTTGTTATCTTTACTTTCATGATCACCTCTATCCGGATCTATGATATTTCCACTTTTCTTCCATTTATCTTTAGCCTTCCCAGGCAGAAAAGCTTTACTGCCAGGGGATATATCTTATGTTCCACTTCATGGATCTTTTTTTCAAAACTCTCTATATTATCGCCGGTATCTATATACACGGGAGCCTGCATTATAATGGGGCCGCTGTCCAGATCTTCATCCACAAAATGGACTGTGACACCGCTTATCTTAACGCCATAATCATAGGCATCCTTTATTCCATGCGTGCCCCTGAATGAAGGAAGCAGCGCCGGATGGATATTTATTATCCTGTCTTTATATGAATTTACCAGAAGAGGCGTCAAAAGGAACATATAGCCGGCAAGGACTATAAGGTCTACTTTTTCCCTGTCCAGGGCTTTGATTATTTCTTCCTCAAATTCATGCCTTCCGGGAAATGCCGACGGATCCATATGGAGAGTTTTTATGCCATGTTTTTTTGCCCTGTCCAGGGCATGGGAAGCGGCATTATTGGAAAATACCAGGACTATATCTCCCCCAAGGTCATCACTGAGGTTAAAATCTATAAGCGCCTGAAGATTTGACCCGAAACCTGAGGCAAAAACAGCTATTTTCTTTCTCATAACTAAAAGTCTATGCCTTTTATCCTTACTGTGCCATTACCCCGGATTATCTCTCCCAGCCTTACCGCGGTCCCGCCTTTTTCAAGGACTGACCCTTTCAGGGTCTCAAAACTGCCGGGACTTACTATGACAGCCATACCGATACCCATATTAAAGACCTTATACATCTCATTCTGGGAAATATTGCCCTTTTCCTGGAGAAAATTGAAGACGGGCGGGATATCCCAGTCTCCTTCCTGGATCACTGCATCCATATTGCCGGGGATAATGCGGTTGATATTATCATAAAAACCCCCTCCGGTTATATTGGCTATGCCCTTTATGGAGATATCCTTTTTATGCAGTATGTATCCGGTCAGGGGCGAGTACAGTTTGGTGGGGGTGAGCAGTATCTGTCCCAGGGTCCTGTCCCCGGTCCAATCAAGTGATCTGTCCAGGTCCAGCCCTTCGTCATCTATGATCTTTCTTACCAGTGAGAATCCGTTGGAATGAAGCCCGGATGACAGTATGCCGGCTACCATGTCCCCTTCCTCTACATCAGCAGGTTTCAGTATATCCTGCCTTTCCACTATGCCTACGGCAAAACCGGCCAGGTCTATCTCGTCTTCAGCATACATATCCGGCATCTCGGCAGTCTCTCCCCCCAGAAGTGCAGTGCTGCAGTAACTGCAGGCCCGGGCAATGGATGTTATGATATCGGTTATCCTGCCTGTATCCAGCCTGCCGCAGGCAATATAATCCAGGAAAAAAAGAGGTCTTGCTCCGCAGCAGATAAGGTCATTTATACTCATAGCCACCAGGTCCTGGCCTATGGTACTGTAATCCCCTGTCTCTCTGGCAAGTATGAGCTTGGTGCCCACACCGTCTGTGGAAGAGGCCAGTACCGGGTCCCGGTACTCTTTTTTATCAAGCCCGTACATGCCGCAGAATGATGACATACCGCTGAGGACATTACTATCCTGGGTAGAGCTTATGACCTTTTTCAGGCTGGAAAGCATACGGTTTGCCTTATCAATATCCACCCCGGAATCCCTGTATGTATAATTTTTCTTTTTTTTGCCGGCGGTATCAGGCATTGGAAGAGATCTTTTCCTCCCTGTCTAGCGAGAACTTATCATATTCCATATTTTTTGGTATCTGTACCGGGTACTCCCCGTTAAAGCAGGCGAAGCAGAATTTATCCCTGGATTCACCTATGGCTTTTTCCAGGCCGTCAATGCTCAGGTAATCCAGGCTGTCTAGGTTCAAAAACCTTCTTATATCCTCAAGAGTCTTATGGTTGGCCACGAACTCTTTCCTGGTAGCCATATCTATTCCATAATAGCAGGGGTGCAGAAGGGGCGGGGAGCTGATACGCATATGCACTTCACGGGCCCCGGACTTATAAAGCATCTTTATGATCTTCCTGGAAGTATTCCCTCTTACTATGGAGTCATCTACTACTATTATCCTTTTATCTTTTATTATATCTTTAAGAGGGTTCAGCTTGAGCCTGACTCCTATCTCCCTTACTTCCTGGACAGGCTGGATGAAAGTCCTTCCTATATACCTGTTCTTTATAAATCCTTCGGCATAAGGTATCCTTGACTGGGCAGAATAGCCTATGGCGGCCGGGGTCCCCGAATCAGGAACGCTTATCACTATATCCGCATCCACCGGCGACTCTTTGGCAAGCTCCTGCCCCATGCGGTGCCTGACCTCGAACATATTCTTTCCGTGTATATAGCTGTCAGGACGGGCAAAGTAGATCAGTTCAAAAACACACATGGAAGTCCGGTCCACAGGAAGCATCATCTGGGAGCGGAGCCCATCCTTATCTATTACCACTATCTCTCCCGGGTCTATCTCCCTTATGAACCTGGCGTCTATGATATCAAGGGCGCATGTCTCGGATGCCAATACATAATTACCGTCCATGCTTCCCAGGACCAGGGGCCTGAAGCCATAAGGATCCCTTATGCCGAACAGTTTGTTCTTTGTCAGCAGGACAAGGGAATAAGAGCCCCTGAGTTTGGTGACTGCCTCTTTTACTGCACCCTCAATATTATTGCTGTGGGAGCTTTCTATAAGGGAGGCGATAACTTCGGTATCGGTGGTGGTCTCGAACTTTGATCCCCTGGCTGTCTGCTCTTTTCTTAGCTGGTGTATATTTATGAGGTTTCCGTTATGGGCCAGGGCGAAGCTTTCATCCTTAAACATACGGTATATGGGCTGGGAATTCCTCCAGATATTCTTCCCCCGGGTGGAGTACCTGGTATGTCCTATGCCTATATGTCCATTAAGGGGTACGATATTCTGCTCATTAAAAACCTGGGCTACCAGGCCCAGGTCCTTGAACACCAGGATGTCTTCTCCGTCAGAGACGGCTATGCCCGCGCTTTCCTGCCCCCGGTGCTGCAGGGCCTGGAGGCCGTAGAATATTATATCGGATACTTTCTTGTCCGGCGCATATATGCCAAAGATCCCGCACTGGTCACATATCTTCCTTGCCGGTACAAATATCCGAATGCTGTTATTTTTGAAAGTCATAATTATTTCATTTCCAGATAATAATTATAGCAGAAAAACAATATTCTAATACCAAATCGTCTATTATTCCAATCTGTTTTTCCCGCACCATATCCTGGCATTGACAAACATCTTCAGCCAGGGAGAGTGTTCAAGCCTTTCCTTCCAGTCCCCGGGCATCCAGGGCCACTGCCAGGTCAGGAACACCCTTTCGGGATGAGGCATCATGGCCAGGTGCCTTCCGTCCGGCGAGCACAGGGAATTTATGCCCTCCGGGGAGCTACTGGGATTAAAGGGATATTCTTCAGTGGGCCTGCCGCTGTCATCCACAAACTGCAGAGGGACCAGGTCCTGGCTTTTTATGCGGTCAAATATATCATCTTCAGGGCAGTGGAAATATCCTTCTCCGTGGTCTACCCATATTCCCAGGCGGGAACCTTCCATTCCGCCAAGCATTATGGAAGGGGTCCTGTTTATGCGGACAGTGGCCCATCTTGATTCGAACCTTCCTGACGGATTAGCAATAAACCTGGGCTGGGATGCTCCTTCTATCCCCCTCCAGGGTACCCATCCCAGAAGGGCCATAAGCTGGCATCCATTGCAGACTCCCAGCGAGAATGTATCGGGACGTCTGTAGAACTCATCGAACATGCTCCTAAGGCGGCGGTTGAACCTTATGGTCCCGGCCCAGCCCTTGGCGCTGTCCAGGACATCTGCGTAGGAGAAGCCGCCTACAAAAACAGCTCCCCGGAAATCCTCAAGGCTGCCTTTACCCGTCATGAGATCGGTCATGGTCACATCCCAGGCCTCAAAACCGGCCATATGGAATGCTGATGTCATCTCCCTGTCTCCATTACTTCCCTCTTCCCTTATTATGGCTACCCTGGGCCTGTATGACTTATCCGGCGGGATATCCCCGGGGTCGAATGTCAGCTCGTATTTTGGTCCTTTTCTTGCGTGTGAGCCGGCCTGCCTGGCAGCCAGTCCGGGATCCATCTGTTTTTCTTCCAGCCTGTCGCTTATCTCCTCCCACCAGGAAATGAGGGTATCTGTGTCTTCACTGAGTACTTCCCTGCCCGATATCTTTATTATGACTTTCTTTTTCCCTGCTGTGCTTCCGGCCGGGGTCAGCTTTGTGCCGTATCCTGAAAGTATTTTATCTATCCTGTCTTCATCAGCGGGATCATATTCTATTACCAGGCCCGCCTCCTCGGCAAACAGCCTTTCCAGGCTGCTTGCCCCTGAAGCCGGAAGGTCTATCTCCATGCCGCAGTTGCCGGACATGGCCATCTCGGCAAGGGCGGTTGCCAGTCCCCCGTCACTTATATCATGTCCCGCCAGTACCAGTTCCTCTGATATAAGTTCCTGTACGGCATTAAAAGCGGCAGCCAGCCTTGCGGTATCGTCTATGTCGGGACTCTCTTTGCCGGTCTGTCCCAGGGCCTGGGCCAGGGCCGAGCCTCCCAGCCTGGTCTTTCCTTCCGATATTTCTATCAGGGCCAGCCTACTCTTTCCCGGCCTCTTTATATCCGGGGTCACCACCTTCTTTATATCCGGTACCGGGGCATATGCAGAGATGACAACTTCATTAGGCGCCTTTACCGTCTCTTTTCCTACCCTGGCAGCCATGGATACGCTGTCCTTTCCCCCGTCGGCAGCTATGCCCAGGTCTATCATCATGCGGCTTAAGGCCGCAGCCGCCATGTACAGCCGGGCGCCTTCTCCGGGAAGTTTTGCCGGCCACATCCAGTTGACTGAACATTTTATATCTTCTATCCTGGTGATCTTTGCCCATACCATATTGGTCAGCGCTTCTGACACTGACATCCTGGCCCCGGCGGCTGCATCTATCATTATCTTTAAAGGCTGTTCCCCTATGGATACGGCTGCCCCGGTACTTCCGAAGTGGCTCTGGGCTATTACCGAGACATCGGATACCGGAAGCTGCAGGGGTCCGCAGCACTGCTGCCTGGCAATAAGCCCGGTAACGCTCCTGTCGACCTTCCTTACCAGGAATCCCTTGGAGCCTACCGAGGGAAGTTTGAATACCATCCTCAGGGCCCGGGCAGCGGTAAGGTCTCCCGGGATATCCAGCTTTTCAAACTGGTCCCTCTTGCTTTCAAGCTCGAAAGTCTTACGGGGCATATTGGAGAGTATCTGGCCCAGGTCAAGGTCCACAGGGATTGAGCCGTCCCGGGCATCATGGACTACTATCCTGCCATCGCCGGTTATCTCTCCCAGGTCCTCCAGCCCCACTTTCTCCCGGGCGCAGATGGACTTTAATATTTCCAGTTTGTCTTTGTATATGAGGAAGGCATTCCTTTCCTGATATTCGGCTCCCCATATCTCCAAAACCGACATGGTCTTATCCCCCACCTGTACATTCCTTATCTCTATCCTGCCGCCGGCGGGCTCCACGATCTCAGTGAGTACATTGCAGGGGCCTCCTGCACCCTGGTCATGGATGCTTAATATGGGATTATCGTCACCCATCTCTATGCAGGCCCTTATGACCCGGTTAAGCTTCTGCTCCATCTGGGCATTTCCCCTCTGGACAGCATTAAAGTCAAGCTCTTCCCTGGCCTCATCCTGGATCAGGCTGGAGGCAGAACCGCCTCCCATGCCGATCCTGTAGGCCGGTCCCCCGATCTGTATTATGAGCATCCCTTTTTCCGGTTCATATTTCCGGGTATGCCTGCCGTCCATCTGTCCTACTCCGCCGGAAAACATTATAGGCTTTACCCATTCACGCCTCTTTCCCCCGGCGATCCTCTGCCCGAAAGTCCTGGTAAAGCCCTGTATTACCGGCTCCCCGAACTTATTGCCGTAGTCGGAGGCGCCATTGCTTTCATCTATCATTATGTCCAGGGGTGATGCCATATTGGAAGGATAGGCAAAGTCTATGTCCTCGCCCGGTATGTCAAATCCGGGTATATGGAGATTCCCGGTACAGTATCCGGCCGTACCGGCTACCACCAGTCCGCCCCTTCCGGTGGCTTCCACATCCCTTATCCTGCCCCCGGTGCCTGTCTCTGCTCCCGGGAAGGGGGCTATGCCGCTGGGAAAATTATGGGTCTCGGCAGTAAGTATTATATGGTAGACCGCATTTGCCGGGATGAATCTTGAATAATATCCCGGTCTTTCAGGGATTATGGTCTCTATGTCAAAGCCTTTTATGGCACTGGAATTATCCCTGAATGCTATGAGGCTGTTGGCTGGATTTACATCCAGCGGCTTCTTTATAAGCTGTAAAAGGGTCCCGGGCATTTCTTTCCCGTCTATCAACAGGCGGCCCCTGAAAAACCAGTGGCGCGAATGCTCGCTGTTGGCCTGGCTGAGCTGGAAACATTCAACATTGGTAGGGTCCCTTTTTATCCTGTTTACAAACAGGTCAAAGTAAAAATCCAGGTCCCATTGGTCAAGACCCAGTCCCATCTTCTCATTTATTTCCCTTAAGCCGTCAATACCTTTTTCCATAAGGGGCACATAAAACATCTTCTCCGGTTTTATGCCGGTACCGAAGCTGGAAAGCTGTTTCGGGTAGACGCACTCTGTCATGCGGTCATGGCGGTCCCGGATAAACTCCTGCCTGCCGGTATCCCCGGGCACTATATACCTCCTGGACCTTTCCAGCCTGGTTATGCTGGTGATGCCGCATGAATTACAGATGGCGGCAGCATTGGTAGAATAGGCTGTCTCAAAGTCCATGCGTGGACCCAGTTCCACTATATCTCCGCCTGGCAGCATGGTCTTTCCCGAAAACATATGGGGCTGGAAAGTCTGGGAAAGAAGCCATTTAAGTATCCTCTGTTCATCCTCATCCAGTGCATGGATGGTCTCGATATAGAAGCAGTATTCTTGGCTGTCATCTACAGCCCGGTAGTAATGCAGCACTATCTTTTTCCCTTCAGAGCGAGGTACTTATTAAACAGCATCAAGCCTCTTTATTATTTCATCTACAAACCTTAAGTGATAATTGTAGTCAAAAAGCTTATCCATTTCATCCTGTTTAAAAAGCTCTCTCACTTTTTTGTCAGAAGTAATATTTTCCCTGAAACTTCCTTCTTCATTCCAGGCCCTGTGGGCATTGGACTGGACTATCAGGTAGGCGTCATGCCTGTCCATGCCTTTGTCAATAAGCGCCAGCAGCACTCTCTGGGAGAATATCAGGCCGCCGTATTTCATAAGGTTTCGCTTCATATTGTCCTCCATGACCACCAGGCCGTCCACTACAAAATATGCCTTATCCAGCAAATAGTCCAGAAGGCTAAAACTGTCAGGCAAGATGACCCTTTCCGCAGAAGAATGGGATATATCCCTTTCATGCCAGAGAGCAATATTCTCCATGGCTGTCACTGTATTTGCCCTTAGCACCCTGGCCAGCCCGCATATCCTCTCGCACAGGATAGGATTTTTCTTATGGGGCATGGCCGAAGACCCTTTCTGTCCTTTGGCAAAGGGTTCCTCTACTTCCTTCACGTCCGTCCTCTGAAGGTTCCTTACCTCCAGGGCCAGTTTTTCCAGGGTGGCGCCGGCAATGGCCAATACTGATATCAGCTGTGCGTGCCTGTCCCTCTGGATTATCTGGGTTGATACCGGAGCCGGCTTAAGCCCCAGCATGCTGCATGCCTTTTTCTCGAGCAGGGGATCTGAATTGGCATATGTGCCCACTGCGCCGGAGATCTTTCCATAACCTATATTTTCCCTGGCCTGCTCAAGCCTTCCCAGGTTACGCTCCATCTCAAAAGCATACATGGCAAACTTCAGTCCCAGCGTCACCGGTTCAGCATGTATGCCATGGGTCCTTCCCACCATCACTGTCCGGGAATGTTCTATTGCCTTTTTTTTGAGAAGCTCCTTGAAGCCTTCCATCTTTTTCTGGATTATATCTATGGAATCCAGTATCTGCAGCGACAATGCCGTATCCCCCACATCAGAAGAAGTAAGCCCATAGTGGAGGTATTTGGATGAATCCCCCAGATGGCTGGATACATCAGTAAGGAATGCTACGACATCATGGTGAGTCTCTGCTTCGATCTCTTCGATCTTTTTTATATCAAACTTCGACCTTTCATTTATGTCCCTGGCAGCCTCTACCGGTATCATGCCCATTTCTGCCTGGGCAGCAGCTACCGCCTTCTCCACTTCCAGCCATTTGGCAAATTTATTCTCATCACTCCATATCCTGCCCATTTCCCGGGTGGTATATCTCGGGATCATATATTCTCCTTTCGGACCAGCGATTTAGTAAAATAAATAAATATATATGATAACCCTTAAACAGCCTGGAAAACCGGCTTCAGAGCAGCATTAAAATATCATCAGGCAGCGTTATGTCATTTCTTCGATTATTTTTTCCCTGAATGACTGATAGTTTTCCGGATCATTAAGGTCCAGTAATTCATCACCGCAATCAAAAAATACCTGGTCATAGTTTTCCAGGCATAATTCGCTTATCTTAAGAAGCCATTTGATCTTGATCCTCCAGCTTTTAAGGTCTGCCAGCCAGCTCCTCTGGCTATTGGGGATCTCTTCCTCTATAAACCTGGTTATTGTCCTTGATGGAGCAGATAACTGCACCAGGAATTCATCCTTCTGGGTAAGGCATGACAGATTGGCTATGCTAAGGTCTATTCCATCAGGCATTCAGACCGCCTTTTCCTTCATCGATAAAATCTCCTTGTATATATCAGATATATCCTCCGATGCTTATTTCAAATAGTCTGAAAGGAACTGCCTTACCTCTTCCTCATCTGCCAGAAGATAGCTGATGCCGTCAATAGTGGCGCCTGTAACCGGTATGGTAACCCTTTCAATATCCTTATTGGAAAATAATAACATAAAACCAATTGAACAAAAATCCCATATGTTAAAATCCGACCTGGTCTCTTCCTTAAGGACTGTGAATATATCAGAAGCATCATTAAATGGATTTAGTATTTTTAAAATGGTGGCCAGATCTGCTTTCTGACTGATAAGCTCGTTAAGAAGATACTGCTGGCGGTCCATCCTGTCCAGGTCTGCCCTGGCAGTCGACCTGCACCTGGCAAATGAAAGGGCCATTTCCCCATCCATCAGGTATTGTCCAGGTTCGAAATCAGCTCCCGAAAGGGGGTCGTGAAGGGGCTCGTCAACAGTTATCCATACTCCTCCCAGTATATCTATCACTCTTTTAAAGCCGTTAAAGTTCAAGACCATGGTCCTGTCGACATCTATGCCGGTTAGCTCTTTTATCTCATATTTTGTCATATCCGCGCCGCCGTATACATAGGCAGCATTTATCTTGTTCCAGCCTTTTCCTTCAAGATTTACCCTGGTATCGCGGGGTATGGATATAAGGGCGTTCTTGCCCTGGCCGCCCGATATATGAAATACTATTATGGTATCGGTCCTGCCCGTAAAGTCATTGCTGTCTTCCCTTTCATCCAGCCCCAAAAAGAGCAGGTCCTTTGCAGCAAAAAGCCCTGCAGCACCTGATACTGACGGATCCTGACCGCCGGACCCGGTATTAAAAAGAAAGACACACAGAAGCACAAAGCATATCAAGGTGAAAATACTTATGATGGTAATAAAGCAGCCCCTGGTCCTGTTCATATCTTAAGGTCTTAAACTAGAAGTCATTTATATTCCGCATATCCAGTATGAGACAAATAATACAGAGTGTGGAGCAATTTTTCAATAGGGTCTGTGGTCTGTATCTTTACTTTCCCCGGGACTTTTATGGGGACCGAAGTATAGTTCATGATGACTTTTATTCCCGCCCGGACCAGGAAGTTTGCCACTTTCTGGGCTTCAGCCGGAGGCACTGCTATTATGGCTATTTCCATTCCCGTTTTCCTGATGACCTCCTTGATCTCTCTTATATCCTTTATCACACGGCCGGAAATATTCCTTCCTATCTTTGAAGTGTCATTATCGAATACATTTTCAATCTTGAACCCGAACCGGTCCAGCATCTTATAATTCAATATTGCCTTACCCAGGTTTCCCGCTCCTATAAGAGCTATATTTACTATACGGTCATAACCAAGTATCTTATTGAAGGCCCTTATAAGGTCATCTATATGGAAACCTACTCCTCTTTTTCCCTTTATGCCGAAATAGATAAGGTCCCTTCTTACTTCAGCGCTGTTGACGGCTGTGCTTTCACTGATCTCCCGGGAGGTAACTGTCCTCTTGCCTGTTTCCTTGAGCTGCACTATGCATTTTAGGTATTGGGACAATCTGGAGATGACACCCTCGGAGTAAACTTTTTCTATCATGGCTGTATCCAATTCTAGATCCTTGATTTCTATGATAATAAATCCATATTTATGCTACTTAAAACTTTGTTACACAATTGTAACAGGTTGTTACTGGTTTTACAAGAATGAAAAAGGAGCCTATTTTAGCATATCTGGACAAATACACCGCTGTTGATCACAGCCTGAAGTCTATTATGGATCTCTGGTTTACATAGGCCCTGCCGCAGTCTTTGCAGCTTATCTTTTCATCGCCGAAATCAAGCCTTTGGCTGCCGCAGCCGGGACAAATAAGGATATCCATAAAATATGATAGGGCTGCATTTCCTGAAGGGACAGTGCTGTCTGCATCCGGTTCTTTTTTGCCCTGCTGATGACGCCCCTTTATAAATACGCTGGGACCCAGTGTGATGCAAGGGAATAATGACTGGTATATGCTCTCCAATAATAACAGCAGCCTGCTGCCAAATAATCTCTTAAGGAAACCCGCCCTGTAATTGGAAACACTGATTATCTTTTCTATATCTATCTTTCTATCAGCAAGCTGGCTGTATATATCCTTTGGATGATAGTTCCTGATGGTATCGCCTACCTGTAATGGTATGGCGCTGAAAGGTGGGCTCTTCATCCTTCCCAGAAGAAACTTTATTATATTCTTAAGGTTTCTTTTATTGGCAAATTCAAGCAGGTAAAGCCCTCCGGCCTTAAGTATCCTGTCTATTTCATCAAAATATTTTCCAGGATCTGCCAGGTGATGTATGACCCTTACCGTAAGTATGGTATCTGCCGAACCTTTCCTGAACGGCAGCCTGGTTGCATCTGCGGCAATATATATAACTTTTGGTATCCTGACACCGGCCCCGGCAAGGAATTTGTTTACCCTCATCCTGGCATTCCTGAGGTTATTTAGCGAGTAGTCCACCATTGCTATCCTGGAAAACCCTGAGTACTCATCAAAAAGACGGCCGAAACCGCATCCTATGTCTATAATAAGCTTATCTTCAGTTCCTTCCGCTTTTAGCAGTTTCCTTAAAGCCATCCGCTCAGAGCGGTCTTCATAATACCTCTTATTGTCTTCCCAGAATTCCTGGTAGTCATAATTTTCATAATCGGATCTTCTCAGGGACAATATATGCCTCTCCTGTAATAAATGACTAAATATAGGTATTTTAACTTAAATGCCAGAAACTTAAAATCAGGGATTCTACGGCCGGTAATTGAAGATGTTGTTCAGCATTTGCTTTCCTGCTGTCCGGTATATGCAGTAATCCGAATCAATGGTTATGATATCCATGATATTTGATCTTTCAGATATTACTATGAGTGATGCATCGGCAAGATCCATGGGAACATCCGAATACTTCTGCAGAAGTTCTATTATCCTCTCAAGATCCGGAACCGCTATATCCTCGATCTTTGCCCCGCCTCTATTGATCCATTTTAAGAAATCTGCA